>NZ_CATKCB010000177.1:0-2020 GCF_949747025.1 Helicobacter sp. UBA3407
AATCTTTATGTCCTGCATTTGCAAGGCTCACACGGACCTGCATATTACAAAAGATACCCGGATAATTTTCGCCGCTTTACGCCCACTTGCGATACAAACGAGCTAAGCAAATGCACACAGGAGGAGATTCTTAACACCTATGACAATACGCTTTATTACACCGATTGGATTATAGGGGAACTCATTGATATTGCCGCGGAAATGAATAACTATACAACAGCGGTGCTATATCTCTCTGACCACGGAGAAAGCTTAGGAGAAAACGGAATCTATTTGCACGGAATGCCCTATGCCCTAGCCCCACAGGAGCAAATCCATATTCCAAGCATTGCATATCACAACAACGCAACCATTAACGCGCGTCTTAAGCAATATGGCAACTTTAAACTCTCCCACGATAATCTCACACATTCAATATTAGGATTTTTTGGAGTAGCAAGTCCTCTTTATAAGGAATCTTATGATATTTTTAGCACTTCTTTGAAGGAGAATCCATAATGAAACCCGACTATTCCTTTTTTGCAAACACAAAATTTGCACTTCAAGGGGTTTGCGCCCTCTTTAAGAATGAAAAAAGCTTCCGCATAGAACTTTGCATCATCATTCCTGCATTGATTTTGGATTGTTTTTTGCCACTTTCCATCTTGGAGCATTTATTCTTAGCCTTTGTGCTGTTTATGATTTTGATTGCAGAGGCGATTAATACCGCCATTGAAGCTAATGTGGATTTGGTTACAGAGTCTTTTGACCCAAAAGCAAAAATTGCAAAGGATTGCGCCTCTGCGGCAGTATTTTTTAGTGTCCTCTTTGCGCTTCTTAGCTGGGGAATTTTCTTAGGAAAACTATGGATAGAGGAATAGAATTACTTCAGAAAAGAATCCCAAAAAACAAGAGTGGGTAAATTTTAAACATTTTAAACGATTCATCGTTAAAAAATATAAAATATAGAAAATTATCCAACCATTACACAATAAAAAATGTAAAATGTTTATCATTAAACTAATGGGAAAAGAATGCAAAACAATAGAGATTATCAAGGTTTTACTAGAGAATGCAAAGAGTTTCTGTTTGACACAAAAGACAATGTTAAATATTACAGAATCTTTGAAGATTATTTAGAAAGATTCGCCTATGGTATAGACGCTTCGTGCTACCGCTATATTCCACAACTTGTGCTAAAGCCCATCAATGAAACAGAGGTTCAAAAAATCATCACCTTAAGCCAACAATACAATATTCCGCTTACCTTTAGAGGTTCAGGCACAAGTTTAAGCGGACAAGCTTGTAGCGATAGTGTATTGGTGGTTTGTATTCACAAATGGCAGACCATTCATCTAACGCAAGATTCCATTTGGTGTGATTGCGGAGTAATTGGCTCGGAAGCAAACCTTGTATTAAAACCATTGGGCAAAAAAATAGGACCAGACCCAGCAACGATTAACAATGCAAGTATTGGTGGAATCTTTTCTAACAATTCTAGCGGAATGTGTTGCGGTGTCAAGCAGAATAGTTACCATACAATCAAATCCATTCGTGTAATTTTAAACGATGGCTACATCTTGGATACTTCAGATGAAAAAAATATACAAGATTTCTTGCAAATCCACAAAGCATTAGCGGAAAATCTCCTTGCTTTGCGTCAAGAAATGCTAGAAGATGCTACTTTATGTCAAGAGATTGTGCGCAAATTCAAGATAAAAAATACCACAGGTTATAGCCTGAATGCGCTCATTGATTTTGAGGAAATTAAAGACATTCTAAATCACATCTTTATTGGAGCAGAAGGCACATTAGGCTTTGTTTCACGTGTGGAATATTTTACCCAAGAGGATTTTAAACACAAAGCGTGCGCATTAATCTTTTATGAATCTCTAGCACAAGCCGCAAGGGCAATTCAAGTCTTAGCTGCTAATGATACTATTGTGAGTGCAGCAGAGATTATGGATTATGCTTGTTTAAAAGCTGTGCGTCATATAGAGGGTATGCCACAAGATTTACAAAAAGTCCAAGAGGGAAACTG
>NZ_CATKCB010000178.1:0-1701 GCF_949747025.1 Helicobacter sp. UBA3407
CAAAGCTTTTGTAAGCTTCACCCTCACCCTAATCAATCAAGTAAGATCTAGCTTTGGAATATTCTAACCTAACAAAGCTAGACCAAAATTTTAGCAAAAAGGGGGGGGGGGGGTGTCAAGTGCTTTTTTAAGAAATTTTTAATTTAATGTGTTTCTCTGCTTTTTTCTTTTTGTGTTTTGATTGCTTGAAAGTTCATTGTTTGCATTGTTTGTTCTTTGTTTC
The DNA here is from genome assembly GCF_949747025.1 of Helicobacter sp. UBA3407. Taxonomy (NCBI): domain Bacteria; kingdom Pseudomonadati; phylum Campylobacterota; class Epsilonproteobacteria; order Campylobacterales; family Helicobacteraceae; genus Helicobacter; species Helicobacter sp. UBA3407. The sequence continues at coordinate 224 of NZ_CATKCB010000178.1, forward strand.
TTAAATATTTGAGAGGAGAAAATTTTTGTTTATTTTTTATGAAAATTTTATTGCAAAAAAGAGTAAAAGTGTAATAGAGATTACAAGAAAGAATGCAAAAAGATAAAATCTTATGGTAAGATTGTGGAATGAGATGAGGTTAAGTTTGAAAACCAAAGCCTATAACAAGGCTTCAATTTTTTGTTCTAAATCTTTAATTTTACTTTTGTATTTCTCGCTCTCTACACGATATTGTGAGTTACGCTGTTTGAGGGCTTTTACTTCATTACGCAAGGAAGTGATTTCATCGGTAAGAATATCAATGTTTCCCAAAGCTCTTTGAAGCTGTAATTGGTGTTTGCGGATTAAAATTTCAGCTTCTTGTAGTGTTAATTTCATCACGGCACTATTTTTTTCTTCTTTTTGGGCAACACTTTTATAAAAAAAGGTTTTTACTACCATAAACAAAACGAATAGAATAAATGCCGTTAAAAATAACCATTGCGTAAATTGTGCCATTTTATTTCCTTAAAAGTTATAATTTCCCTATACGACAGGTATGCCTACCACCTTCAAACACTCCCTCGCAAAAACTTTTTAAAATCTGTTCTACCATACCCTCCCCTACAACGCGTGCGCCCAAGCACAGCACATTTGCGTCATTATGTGCTCGGCTCATTGCAGCACTATAAGGCTCATTGCAGAGTGCTGCGCGGATACCTTTATGACGATTAGCAGCAATACTCATTCCAATTCCGCTTCCACAAATCAAAATTCCAAAACTTTTATCATTTTTCAAAACATTTTCACATAAGAGATTAGCAAAATCCGGATAATCCACGCGATTAGAATCGCTAGGTCCCAAATCCTCCACACTATGCCCCATTTCCCCTAATGTTTGAACCACAAAAGCCTTTAATGTAAATCCCGCGTGGTCGCTTGCGATAAAAAATTTCATTCTCTCTCCTATAATAGCAAGTTTATAATTGTCTGCACAGGCACAGAAATTATACTAGATAAAGGTGTGCTTAAGATAATCATTAACACCACCATACCCACCATTGGCGGCACTCTCTCAAACAATCTTGCAAAAAAATCATTCCGAAACATCAACCCAAGATAAGCAAGCACATTTGAGCCATCTAAGGGCGGAATTGGGATTAGGTTAAATACAGCCAAAACAACATTATAAATCAATAATTGTAAGAAAAAATAAATCACAAGCAGGGCAACAAAATTTGGATTAGAAAAATATTCAAAAAATCCCGCTAAGATTCCACCATTAAAGGCATAAATCAAAAGAGCGGTTAGAATCGCTAAGGCAAAATTATACGCCACACCTGCGATAGAAACCGCAAAAGCCCCAAAATATCCTCCTCTATAAATCACGCGGTCCATTCGCACAGGCACAGGTTTCGCCCAACCAAACAAAAAAGGCGCATTCACAAGGAACAACAAAGCAGGCAACAAGATAGAACCCACTAAATCTATATGTAGCA
>NZ_CATKCB010000179.1:0-5319 GCF_949747025.1 Helicobacter sp. UBA3407
CACAAAATGTGGAATCTCAAAGTCATCTTTTTGTGCTACTGCTAGAAGATTCTGCATTTGTTTCTCATTTGTTGCATCAGCCCTTGCAATTAGGATTCAAAGAAAACAATATCATTGTGGCAACCAAATTAAAAGGCATACACAATACTTTTAGGGCTGAAATTTTAAAAATTACTCAAGATAGTCTTTTTGCACGATTGACGCTTGCTTCAAATTATGCAGAAAACGGCACGCTTAATGTGCTTTGTACTTTGGATTTTGTGAGGCACAATGGGCTTAAAGTGGGAGATTCTATCTTTTGGCATATTCCTGAGAATGAGATTATGCTCTTTTTTGATACAAAAATTTATAATTTAAGGTAGCAATAGAAAGGAATACAAAGGAGTGGAAAGTGGAAAATTTGAATGATTTTGCAATCACAATGCTTTTGACTTTTAAGGTTGCATTTCTTACAACTTTTATCTTGCTATTACTTGCGATTCCATTGGGTTATTTTTTGGCTTTTACGCGAAGTAGAATCGCGCCGATTTTGGAAGCAGTTGTTTCTATGCCTCTTGTGTTACCCCCTAGTGTGCTTGGATTCTATCTTTTGATTACTTTTAGCCCGCAAAGTCCTTTGGGAAAATTCTTATTAGATGTTTTTAATCTTAAACTTGTTTTTAGTTTTGAAGGTTTGATTGTGGGTTCTGTAATTTTTTCGCTCCCTTTTATGGTGAATCCTATTCAAGCAGGTTTTGCAGCTCTGCCCCAATCACTCTTTGAGGCGGCTTTGACGCTTGGAAAAAGTCGTTTAAGGATTCTTTATTCTGTATTATTGCCCAATATTTCACGCTCCGTGCTTGTAGGAGTAGTCGTAACTTTTGCGCATACGATTGGAGAATTTGGTGTTGTGATGATGATTGGAGGGAATATTCAAGGGCAAACACGCGTGGCTAGTATTGCGATTTATGACGAGGTAGAATCCCTAAATTATACATTGGCGCACCAATATGCCTTGAGCTTGTTTGCTATCACTTTTTCTATTCTACTCCTTGCTTTTTATCTTAACAAAAGAAGTGTGAAATGATATTTTTGGATTTTGAAAAGCAGCTCCATAGTGTGCAGGGCAATTTTACTTTGCAGGTTTGTTGTGAGCTAACACCCCAAAATCTTATTACATTTTTTGGTAAAAGTGGAGCAGGTAAAACCACGATTCTACGCATTTTAGCAGGATTGGATTCACCGGATTCTGGAGTGATTCAAGTCAATGATGAGATTTGGTATGACGCGTGTGCAAAAATCAATTTGCCACCTCAAAAACGTAGAATCGGGTTTGTTTTTCAGGATTATGCGCTCTTTCCAAATATGAGTGTGGAGGAGAATCTAAGTTTTGCTTTGCCAAAAAATGCTGATAAATCGCGTGTGGAATCTTTGTTAGAAATCACGGAATTGGGTGCTTTGCGCAAGTTTAAGCCAAATATGCTAAGCGGTGGGCAACAACAACGTGTGGCTTTGGCGCGCGCATTGGTGAGAAATCCGCAAATCTTGCTGCTTGATGAGCCATTTTCTGCATTGGATTCTGCAATGTCGCGTAAATTGCAAGAAGAATTGTTGCGTATCCATCAGCATTTCAAGCTGACTACTTTTTTGGTTAGTCATAATTTTAGCGAAGTGTTTTTTCTCTCAAACTTTGTTGTGCATTTGGAGTTAGGTAAGATTGATAAACAAGGAACTCCTGATGAAGTTTTTTTAAATGGCTTGCCAAGTGGGAAGTTCCGACAAAGCGGGACAATATTGGAAGTAAGCAAGAATGGATTGGTTTATATCGTGAATGTGCTTGTGGGTAATGAGATTGTCCAAATTACTGCGAGCGAAGAGGAAGTTAAAAATTTGCAGAGTGGAGATTCTGTAATAGTTGCTTCTAAAGCGTGGAATCCGATGTTTGTAAAGATAGATTCTTAATTCCTTGTAAGTCAATATCAAAGCAATCTATAATGTGAAATTTCATCTTAAAATTTTTTAAGATTCCATTGCAAATTTACTTTTGGTTTAAGTTGTGGATTGCTACGAATCGCACTTTTAAAGACAATATGCACCACGATTCCAAAACAGAATCTTGCAACGGCGCGAATTTGTATGATAAGGATAAACTTACAAAGTTTGAATCTTGCGCACAGCTTCTAGGGAATCTTTAACAATACAACTTGTATAAGATTGCAATAACTCCAAACTCGCATAGCCGCTTAGCACGCCTATGCTTTGGATATTTGCATTGTTTGCTGCTTGAATATCCAAAGGTGTATCTCCAATCATATAAATGTGGTTTTTCGTAATATCCTTTGGCATTGATTTTAGAGCCAATAAAATAGGTTCAGCACTTGGTTTTGCTTCCTTGACATCTTCTCTACCAATCACACAAGTGAAGTATTCTAGGACTTTGAGATGTTCCAAGATAATTTTAGAGTATTTACCTGTTTTTGTGGTTACAACTCCTAAATGTGCGAATGAATACGCTTCTGTAATTGCTTGTTGCGCATTGTTTAGCAAATGTGTTTTGGGGATACAAATTTTTCCATAATGTTCCCGATAAATTGCGATAAATTCTGGAATCTTGGGAGATTCTACATTAAAAGTTTTAAACATATCTTCAAGCGTGTGTCCAATTTGCAAGCTGACTTTTTCGTAGCTCGGAGTAGGGTGATTAAGAGATTCACAAGCTTTACAAATACCCTCATAGACTGCTTGTGTAGAGTCAATCAGTGTGCCATCTAAGTCAAATAAAACAATTTTATCTTTCATTATATTTTGAACCTTTAATACTATGAACTTAAGTTTGAAAGTGTAACTAATTTTAGTTTAAAGATTTAAGGCATTTTTGATTATAATTATAGATTCAACTAGAAAAATAAGAGCAGAAAAAATGAAAAATATAGAATCCCAAAATATCCCTAAACTTGATGGAAATTTTGATAAAGATTTATTACAAAAGGCTGCAAAAGACTTTGGCACACCTTTATATGTTTATGATTTGGATAGAATCCAAGAAAGATATGTGCAGATGAAAGCGGCTTTTGGCGGAAGAAAAACAATGATTTGCTATGCATTAAAAGCAAACTCTAACTTAAGCGTTATCAAAAAGTTGGCTAGTTTGGAAAGCGGGGCGGATTGTGTTTCTTTGGGTGAGATTCAACGTGCTATTTTGGCAGGGATTCCAAAGTATAAAATCATTTATAGTGGCGTGGGCAAGCAAGCTTTTGAGATTCAAGAGGCTTTACGCATTGGCATCTTATTTATTAATGTAGAATCCAAAGAGGAAATGTTGCTTGTGGAATCTTGTGCGCAAGAGTTAGGAGTTCCAGCGAGGATTTCTATACGTGTCAATCCAGATATTGACCCGCAAACACACCCTTATATTTCCACAGGGCTAAAAGAAAATAAATTTGGTGTGAGCATTGAAGAGGCTAAGGGTATGTATTTGTTGGCACATCATTCCAAATACTTAGAGCCTATTGGGATTCATTTTCATATTGGTAGTCAATTAACCAAGCTCAAGCCCATTGCGGAGTCTGCACGCAAAATTGCACAACTTGCGCATAGTTTATTGGCACTCAAAATTGAGATTAAGTTTTTTGACATAGGTGGTGGGATTGGAATCACTTATAGTGATGAAACAACTATCAATCCTTATGATTACGCACAAGCAATTTTAGAGGAATTGCGGGGATTGGATTTAACAATTATTTGTGAGCCGGGTAGATTTATCGTGGGAAATAGTGGCGTGTTTTTGACAAAAGTGCTTTATCAAAAAATGCATCAAAATAAGCGATTCGTGATCGTAGATGGTGCGATGAATGATTTAATTCGTCCAAGTTTTTATGATGCGTATCATCAGATTGTGCCACTTAACACAGAATCGCAAGAATTAAGTAGTGCAGATGTCGTAGGTCCAATTTGTGAGAGTGGAGATTATTTGGGCAAAAACATTTCCTTACCTTCTTTGCAAAATGGGGAGGTGCTAGCAGTGCTTAGTGCTGGAGCGTATGGGTTCAGTATGGCAAGTAATTATAATTCTCGCCCGCGCTGTGCAGAGGTTGCAGTTGAGAATGGAGCTATACGATTAGTCCGCAAAAGGGAGTGCATAGAAGATTTGATTGTGTTAGAAAAAGATTATTTATGAAGGAATCTTAAGATGAATTTACAAAATTTTAGAAGAGAGATTGATAGCATTGATGATGAAATTTTGGGATTATTAGAAAAGCGTATGGAGATTGTCAAGCGCATTGGCAAAGCAAAGTTGCAGAGTAATACCCCTATTTATCGTCCAGAGAGAGAAAAAGAAATCATTGATAGATTGCATTCTAAAGGCTCTTTATCACTCAATAGAGCAGCGATTGAGGCAATTTATTCGGAGATTTTTGCAGTCAGTCGTAATTTGGAATCGCCAGAACGCGTGGCGTATCTTGGTCCTCTTGGAAGCTATACGCATCAAGCGGCAGAAAGCAGGTTTGGCGCAATGTGTGAATATTTTTCTCACAATACCATTACACAAGCCGTCAAAAGTGTAGAAAATCAATGTGCAAGTTATGCAGTGATTCCGATTGAAAATAGTCAAAATGGTGTCGTAGGGGAAACATTGGATTTGCTAAGAAGCACAGAGTTAAAAATTGTAGCTGAAATTTATATACCGATTCATCATTGTTTTGCAAGTCAGACACAAAAAATTCAAGAAATTGAGGTTATTTACTCTAAAGACATTGCTTTTGGACAATGTTCTAATTTCTTAAGTGAGCATTCTTTAGACCATATTCAGAGAATTCCGGTAGATTCTACTGCACGTGCGGCGCAGCTTGCAAAAGAAAATCCAAAATGTGCTGCTATATGCTCACCCATTGCAGCGAAACTTTATAGCACGCCAATTTTGTTTGAAAATATTGAGAACAATTCAGACAACAAAACGCGTTTTATTGTGATTAGCAATTTCAAAAATCAACCTTGCGGCAAAGACAAAACTTCTTTGTTTGCAATTTTGGCAAACGACGACAAGCCCGGTGCAATTCATTGTCTGCTTTATGATGTGAAAGATTTAAATATTAATATGACCTTTTTTCAATCTCGCCCTAAGCGCACAGGAAATGATTTTGACTATTGCTTTTTTATTGATATTGATGGACACATTGATGATGCGAATGTGAGTGAATTGTTTAGACGATATCCAAATGAGTTAAAATGGCTTGGAAGTTATTTAAAAATGTAAAACTTGAAAATTTAAAAAAAGATTTTATATAATAGAATTTTTATTAAAGGAGAGAAAATGGCAGAAGAAGAAACCAAAAAAGAATC
>NZ_CATKCB010000180.1:0-4194 GCF_949747025.1 Helicobacter sp. UBA3407
AAAGACTTGTTCTCTTGCATAATGTAATTTTTGTTCTGCATTCATTCCATCAATAAAAGGCTTATAAAGTGCGATTCTTTTGTCTATTTCGTCTTGTGGCATATTGCGTCCTTTGAGTTTGGGTATAAAATATTCCCCGAAATCCAAACGCGCAGTGATGATGAGGATTGCCCCACAATGCGCAACATGCTCTTGATGATTTGCAATTTTAGAAATTTCTAGCTTTTGACTTTTGTCTTGAATGACATAAAAACGCCACGGCTCTAGTCCAAGTGAGCTAGGAGAAAGTCGCCCAGCTTCCAAGATGTATTCTAGAGATTTTTCGTCAATCGTAGAATCTTTAAAAGAACGACAGGAATATCGCTCTAGGATAATTTGCTTGAAAATTTGTTTTGTTTCCATTAGGATTCCTTTATTTTAGATTAAAAATTGTTGTGCTTTTTCTTTGCTTTCAAAGGCAAAAGATTCTATTTCTTTGCCTTCAAAGCGCACTTTATAGGGTTGATTTATCTGTGTCTTGCCATAAAGTAGAGTAAGAGAAATCGCAAGATTTTTGTCTTGCTCACTTGCGTCTTTCTCTACAAGCCCTAAAGGTCCAATACAATCTAATAACTCAATTTGCGACATTTTAGGGTGATTGAATTTTAGCTTTTGGTTTTCCTCTTCATTTCTTGCAATCACACAACGCGCTCCATTAGGTAGAATCATATAACGTCCGAATTTGACTAATTCCATATCCTCAAAGACAATGGGACGATGAGAGAGAATATCTTTTATTTTGTTGGCAACAGAAGTTTCTGTGAGCAGGCAGCCTCCACCTGGACGCTCATAATATTCTATGCCATAATGTTGGACTAATTCTAGTTGGCGATTCCGTCCTCTTCCGCTAATATCAAGGAGTTTTTCTCTAGGAATCCAACCTTTTTGCTCTGGAATTGTAGGTGGTAAAAGTTTGGCACATAAAGGACGCACGATAAGCCCGTTTCCCTCACACAGCTTTTCTACTTGCCCTAGAGCCTCTGTGCGTTGGCTTTTGGGACGCTGTCCTAATACTTCTCCACTAATGACAAAACTTGCTCCTTGCGATTCTAACATTTTTAATGCGTGAGAAAACATATTTGCGTGGCAATCAATACAAGGGTTAAAATATTTGCCATAGCCAAACTTCGGCGTGAAGAGAATCTCATCAAAAAATTGCTTCCTAATATCCACAATTTTTAATTCTGCTCCCACTTGATTTAACCTTTGACGCAAGATTTCGCTTTTATCTTGTTTCGCTCCAAATCCAATATTGAAATGCAAAGCCAAAACTTCAATGCCTAAATCTTTGATGATTTTGATTGCAAGTAAGCTATCTAGCCCACCACTAAAAAGTGCCAACGCTTTCATAGAGTGCTAAATCTCCTTTTTTTAAATCTTCTAAATATTTTTGGTACTTTCTTAAAAGAAAGGACTTTTCCCGCAGAGAAAGAGAGGAGTTTTGCAAAAGCAATTTCCTCTGCTCGTCATAATAGCGATAAAGAATCATAATGATTTGTTGTTTTAAATTTTCTTTTGTTTGCGCTTTGATTTTGGAATCCAATAAGATTCCAATTAAAGGTGAAGATTCTAATTCTCCTTGCAGTAGCTTTTGATATGCGAGCGTTTGGGAATGAAACATTTGTGGTTCAAGATAGTTTAATACAAAATCCAAAAGACTCATATCTTCTAAAATACTTTTGATGATGATTTTTTCTGCCAATCCATAAAAACTCTCTTGAGTGCTTGCAATGTCCGCTGGGAAAGAATCTTGAATAGCAGGATTTTGGAATTTTTGCGTTGATTGGACTTTGATTAAATGTGAGGGTAGATTGAGCCTTTGCGCAAGCCAAGATTTGTATTCTTCTTGAATAACGGGTGAAAGTTGGTGTAAAAAGGCAAGGGATTCTTTCAGGCAAGTATCTTTTTGCACAGCATTTTTCAAATCAAATTGGCTTAAAATCGTATTTAACACATAATCAATCAGAGGAATAGGCGCACTAAAAAGGTTTTTTAGAATCTCTATTTCTCCATTTTTCACCATATCTGCAGGGTCTAGTCCATTATCAAATAGCACAACCCCGCCTTCTTTGTTTGCGAGACTCAAAAGGGTTGCTGCTTTAAAGGCTGCGTTCATTCCGGCATTATCTCCATCAAAGGCTAAAAAAATCTTAGGATTTCCTTTGGCAAGCAGAGGCAAATGCTCGTGCGTCAATGCAGTGCCAAGTGTCGCTACTGCGTTGGTAAAACCCGCTTGATGTAACATAATCACATCTAAATAACCCTCTGTAATAATGATTTCATTCAGGCGATAGATGCTATCTTTGGCTTGTGGATATCCATAAAGGACTTGAGATTTGTTAAAAAGTTTTGTTTGGGGTGAATTGATGTATTTTGCTGGGTGATTACCAAGGGTGCGCCCACCAAAGCCAATGATTTTATTTTGCGAAGAACGAATAGGGAAAGTGAGCCGTTGGGTCAGTCTTGCATAATATCGTTTTGCACCATTTTCTACCTCTGCTCCAAGTATTCCAACATTGAGTGCATCTTGTAGATTAATAAAATTGCGTTGCAAATGCGCCATAATTTCGTAGTTGTTTGGTGCATAGCCAAGCTCAAAACGCATTTTTGTTTCGGGTGTGATTCCACGTTTTTTGATATAGGATTCTACTTCTGGATTGAGCATATTTTGATAGTAATCATTCATAAAGTTTAGAATCTTAAAATCATCGCTTTTTTTGATTTTGTCGGTGTATTCTAATGTAATATTATAAAATTGCGCTAGTTTTTCTAATGCTTCAATATAATTAAGCTTTTCATAATCCATTACAAACTTGATTGCATCGCCACTGATTCCACAACCAAAGCAGTGAAAATAGCCTTTATTGGCATTAAGCACAAAACTAGGCGTTTTTTCTTGATGAAAAGGACAACAAGATTTGAAGCTTGCACCCATTTTTTTAACTTCAATATAATGGCTGACAACTTCCACAATATCTAGTTGATTTTTGAGTGCAGCAATGCTTTCTTGTGTAATCAATTTTACTCCAATACTTAAACTTGAAAATCGCAATTTTACAAAAATTTATCTATAAGTTTTGTTATAATTTGTGTGATTTTTCACTAAAAAGGGCAAACTTGGATTTTTTGGAAAGTATTGAGTATCGCGACCCGCTTTTTGGTATTATGATATTTATCTTTTTAATTGGACTTGTCAGTCTTTTTGCGTATTATTGGAATTATTTAATCGGCAAAAGACAGCAAGATTCCTTGAGCAGATTTATAGAAAGCTTTGATTATATTGGTTTTGATAAGGAAGCACAAGAGTTTTTAGCCCTAAGCCCCAATCCCACACCCTCGTTGCTCTTTATGGCAAAAATGTATCAAAAAAGCGCGAATTACGAAAAAGCGATTCGTTTGTATGTGGCACTTTTAGACTCTATTCAAAATCCTGTGGATAAAGTTCCGATTCTAGAATCACTTGGGTTGGTTTATGAAAAGGCTGGATTTCCTCTACGCGCTAAAGAAATTTATTTGGAGATTCTACATTATTTTCCTCGGAATCCTTTGGTTTTGAAGTCTCTTATTAGAACTTACGAAAAATTAAGTCTGTTTAAAGACGCGCTAAGTGCTTTAGGCTGCTTGGAGGAACTACAAGGGGATATGGGCTTATATCGACGTTATTTGAAAACAAAAATCTTAATTTCAAGTCAGAAAAAAAGCGAGGAAACCTCACATAAATTACTGATAATCTTGCGTGAAGAGCCACTTTTAGCGCGTTTAGTCTTAGGATTCTTGAAAGATTTTTATCCCGCACTTTTTTGGGAATCGCTAATGCGAATCCCCAAAGAAACTCTCCTAGATTTACAAGATATATTATGGAATCTCAAAAGTGAAGCGATTCCGCAATCTCTTATTAAGGAGTTGCAAAGCATACCCACAAATCCGCAAAACCGAATCTTGAAAGATATTTTTGAGGCAAAGGGTATTTTGCCACTTAGTTTTTCGCAAAAAGAAACTTTTGAATTAGAAACGATTTGTCTTTTAAGGACGCACAAGAGTTTTCAAGGGGATTTAGGATTTAACTATCAGTGCAAATCTTGCAAGGCAACTACACCTTTAACTTTTGAGCATTGCCCACATTGCGAAGAGCTTTTGACGCTCAAAACTTTTGTG
>NZ_CATKCB010000181.1:0-5290 GCF_949747025.1 Helicobacter sp. UBA3407
CTTATAAATTAGGTAAAGCACTCATTACTGCTAATTCTGTGCGGGGGGGGGGGCGAATCTTTGCTTATTTGCAATTTTTTCAAGAAGTGCGTAAGTTAAGAGGAGAGCTGAAAGAGAAAAGGAAATGAGATTTCACTTGTCATTGCAAGGCAAACAATCTATAATGCAAAATCTCGCTTTAGGGATTCCATTGCAATAATTAATTAACCCAACATTTTCTTGTGGAATCCCGCAATGAGGCAGAATCTTTACTTAAGCATTGCATTAATCTCTGCCTCACTCACAATCTTGATACCCAATTCTTGCGCTTTGGCAAGTTTTGAGCCTGCATTTTCACCGCAAAGCAAAAAATCTGTTTTTTTGGAAATACTTCCGCTAACTTTTGCCCCAAGAGATTCCAATAATTCCTTATATTCCTCACGCGCTTTGGACAATGTGCCTGTGATAACGAAAGTCTTGCCACTAAATTTGGAATCTTGCGCAGACCTTTGCGTCGTGCAAACAGGAGAGATAAGCTCCAAAAGTCGCAAAAGTCGTTGAATATTTACCCTGCAAAACTCATTTAGAGAAGCTGCCATTTCCTCTCCAAATCCCTCAAGAGCGATAAAGTCTTCATAAGTTTTTTGATAAAACTCTATCCCAAAACTATTTGCTAGTTTTTTACTCGCACCCTCGCCAATATGTTCAATCCCAAGTGCATTGATAAAACGCCATAATTCCACCCCGCGCGTGGCGGCAATCGCATTGAGAAGATTCTGAATTTTTTTATCTTTGAAGCCCTCCAAGTCCTTTAAATCTCTCGGTTGCAAGAAGAATAAATCCTCAATGGAATGAATCTTTCCTGTGTCAAACAATGTTTCAACGATTTTCTCTCCCAAGCCATCAATATTAAGTGCCTTTTTGCTTGCAAAGTGGATAATAGAATTTTTTACACGCGCCTCGCAACTAAGATTTTGACATTTAATTAACTTTTCTTCTATAAGCAATTCACTCTGGCAAATGGGGCATTTTGTCGGAATTGGACAAGGCGTTTGTGTCCCATCACGCAAAGCGGGTAGAGATTTGATGATTTTTGGAATCACATCGCCACTGCGGATAAGAATCACAAAATCATTGATTTGAATATCCTTTTTTGTAACCTCATCAAAGTTATGTAAAGTCGCACGACTAACTTTTGCTCCCTCAATTCTTATGGGTTCAAGTTCTGCCACAGGCGTAATTACACCCGTGCGTCCTACTTGTAATGTGATTCCTAAGACTTTTGCTCTTTTTTCAATGGCTGGAAATTTATAGGCACAGGCAAAACGAGGGGCTTTAATTGTGAATCCAAGTTTTTCTTGCAGGGAGATAGAATCTACGCGCACCACCATTCCATCTAAGGTGATAGGATAGGAATCACGTTGAGAGATGAGATGAGAATAAGCCTTTTCAATTGCTTGAATATCCTTGCAAAGCTTTACAAATGGGGATTTTTGGAATCCTAAAGCATAAATTTTTTCCATAAGAGCAAAAAAACTATCTTGGCTAGATTCTATGGAATCTTGCGCAAGGCTTGTAGAATCTATATTTGTAGAACTCATAAAGCCCTTAAAATCACAAGCACCCACACCCCAAGGGATAAATTGCAATTTTCGCTTTGCAGTGATTTTGGAATCTAGTTGGCGCAAACTTCCTGCGGCTGCGTTGCGTGGATTGGCAAACAGATTTTCTCTTAGCTGTAATCGTTCAAGATTGAGTTTTTCAAAATCGTCTTTGGCAATCACGCATTCTCCGCGAATCTCAATGCGTCCCTTATAGGCTATTTTTAGGGGAATGCTTGGAATCGTGCGTGCATTTTGTGTTACATTTTCTCCTACAAATGCGTCTCCTCTTGTCGCAGCACTTACTAAAATCCCATTTTCATAAAGGAGATTCAAGCTTGCCCCATCAAATTTAGGACTAATAGAAAAGTTTAAGGTCTCGTGATTTACCCCACGCAAGACGCGCTCAATCCAATCTTGTAATTCTTGAGGATTGAAGACATCTTCTAAGCTCCACATTCTTTGGATATGCGCTACTTTGCTAAAGGATTCTAGCACCTTGTCTCCCACGCGTTGCGTAGGAGAATCGGGCGCAATATTTTGAGGGTTTTGCGATTCATAATTTTTGACTTGATGATAAAGCGTATCGTATTCTTCGTCGCTTGCTATGGGGTCATCTAAGATATAATAATGTTTCGCCCATAGATTGAGGCATTCAATGGCTTTTAAATATTCTTCTAAAGTCATTGGAAATTAAGTTTTAAAGCTTCGTTATCCATAATGCTAATTCCCTTAGCCAATGTGTTTTTGGCAATTTCTTGTGCCTCTTGTAGGGAGTGCATTAAATAGGTGCCGCATTGTAGCGGGTTTGCCTCTGGAATCTCACTGACTTGCAAAATATCTTGCATACTTTTTTCCCACGCATCACGGACTTCCTGTGGAGTTGGTTTGCCAATAAGGCTCATATAGAATCCGGTGCGACAGCCCATAGGAGAAATATCAATGATTTCTACTTTTTCATTATTTAAATGCTCACGCATAAAACCTGCAAAAAGATGTTCTAAAGTATGGATTCCCTTTTCACTTAGTATTTCAACATTTGGCTTACAAAAACGTAAGTCAAATACGCAAATTTCATCTCCTTTTGATGTGTGCATTACCTTGCCAAGACGCACAGCGGGTGCTGGCATTTTTTTGTGATCTACTTTGAAACTATCTAAAAGTGGCATAAAGATTCCTTGTTTTTGGGTTAATCAAAGTGCAAATATTAGCAAATTTCTATTAAAACAAGCCTTTTGTATGCAAAAATTTTAGGATTTTTAAACTTAGAGCAGACAGAGGCAAGGATTCTAAGGAATTACGCATAAAAAACTCCAAAGAATCTTTGTTTGCAAAGTCGCTAGATAAAGAATCTAAAGCTGCAAAAGGACAAAGATATATTTCTATTGTAAGCTGATATTTTGTATAAGAATGTTTTAAGATTCCAAGTTTTTGACTTGTCTGCATAAGATGTGGTGGAATCTGTGGAAAATTATAAAGTCCAAAATATAACTTCTCCTTGCTTTTTGAAAGTGCGATGTTGGAATCTCGGATAAAAATTCCAAAATGCAAGGTTTGTTTTATTGTTTTTGTCGGTTTGCTTTGTGTGAAATCCTGCCAATTCTCTTTTCCTAAGCAAAGATTACTCAAAGGACAATCCTTGCATTTGGGAGATTTTGGAAGGCAAACGAGTGCGCCTAAATCTAGCAAGGCTTGATTGTGATTGAAGGATTCCTTGTGGTTTAAAATGAGTTTTGCTTTGGATTCTAAAAGAGAGGGGGTGGCAGAGTGCAAGGCAAAAAGCCGCAAAAGAATGCGTTTGATGTTGGAATCCACAAAACTTACAGGCAAATCAAAGCCAAAGCAAGCAATCGCTCCTGCGGTGTAAGTTCCGATTCCGGGAAGTTTGCGCAAGAGATGAATATCGCAAGGCAAAGGATTATTGATGTCTTGAAAAGTAAGAGTGGAAGTCTTGCTATTATCAATACAAATTTGCGCGAGTTTGTGCAGATTCCTTGCGCGTGAGTAGTATCCAAGCCCTTGCCAAGCGCGCAATACTTCTGAAACATTTGCTGCACTTAGAGCACAGAGGTTTGGGAAACATTCTAAAAAAGGAAAATAAAAATGTTCTAACACTGCTTTTACTTGTGTTTGCTGCAACATTATTTCGCTGATTAAAACGCGATAGGCACGATTGGGAGCTAATTTATCGCGCCAAGGTAGATGATGACGACCATAGAGAGCATACCAGCTCAAAAGTGCCTTTTGAGCATTTTTAAGTGTAGTTGGATTAGGCTTAGAATCCATTGAGATGAGGTGCAACGCACTCTTTATAAAGTCTAAGAATATTTTTCGAATCTTTAAGTTGAGAGGAAAGGAGTTTCAAAGAAAGCGTGTTAAAATGAATTTCTTTGCGTAATTCTAAAATTTGCTCCACGCAGTCTTTTGGCGTGCCAACAATCATACAATTCATGATTTTGTTTTTATTGAAAAACTCCGCTCTAAATTCTTCGTAATTACTTGCTTTGATGATTTCTTCAAAGGTTGGATTGGATTCGTTTGCGCGCAACATACATTGTGTAAAAATATCCACACCCATTAGTGCCTTTTCTTGTGCGACGCTTCGGTCTTCGTCAATATAAATTGCCCGCGTTAGCACAAACTCTAAATCTTTTGCGCCATTTTCTGCAAAAATATTGTAAATTTCTTTGGCGCGTTTGGCTTCTAGTGTCAATGCTCCTAAAAAGTTATAGCCACGTTGCGCAGAGATTTTGAGGGTTTCATCGTGATTGCTCGCGACGTAGAAGGGAATCAATCCTTTTGGGTGAGGGCGAATACTGATGTTATGGACATCGCAAAACTCTCCCTCGTAGCTTACTTGCTCCTTGAAAAGCAAATCATGCACGATTCTAGCATTTTCTAGCATAATCTTGCGGTTGTTTTGTGGGTTGTTACCCATTGAAATATCAAAAATTGGAAAAGCCCCACGCGCAAAACCAAAAAGGAATCTCCCCTTGCTCAATAAATCCAATGTAGCAATTTCTTCAGAGAGTTGAATCGGGTGGTAATGTGGTAATAAAATTGCAGCACTTCCTACTTTGATATTTTGCGTGCGTGCAAGCGCATAGCCTATAAGAGTAAGGATAGCAGGGCAGAGTGTAAAACTATTGAAATGATGTTCTCCAATCCAAGCTTCATCAAAACCTAATTTATCCGCATATTCTATCAGTTCAATAGCGTCTGAAATTGCGACTACTTCGTTATTTGTCCAATTTTCTACTAACTCAAAAATACTGCTTTTCATCTCTACCCCTAAGTATTAAAAATTAACAAATAATCTTAGCACAAAATTCTAAAATTTTTATAAATTACTTGTTTAAATGCGTGAAGCGGTAGTGGAGTTTTTTGGTGGGTTGTAGAATCTAAAAGAGATTCTACATTTTAATATTTTTTCTTTTTTATATCCTCATTAATTGCGCTAGAAAGGGAGCTTAAGGTTTGGCTAATTTCTTGTGAATGGTTGGCAATATGGACATTAGATTCTGTAACTTGTTCTAGTTCGCTAATGGCGTCATTGATATGCGAAATATCCGCAACTTGCTCTTTGATAGAGCTAGAAACATCATTAATAGACTGCACGAGAATATTTGTATTTGCCTCAATCTCACTTAAGGATTTAGTGGTTCTCTCTGCGAGTTTTCGCACCTCATCGGCAACGACTGCGAATCCTC
>NZ_CATKCB010000182.1:0-5238 GCF_949747025.1 Helicobacter sp. UBA3407
ATAAGAAAAATCCAACGCGTTGCCATAATGAAAATATCAATGCTTTGCAAAAAAGAATCCTTGAAATAAAAAATTGTGCAATTTTAGCGAATTTTAGATAAATTTTATTTATTTTTTAATGTTTAAATAAAGTTTTTCAATCTCTTTCGCACCTTTCAAAAAGAAAAAATGGTCTCCCCCTAAAACAAAAAATTTAGAATTTGGTATCAATGCGTGGATTTTTTCACCCGATTTTAAAGGTGTAGCAAGGTCTCTTTCTCCCCAAAAAATATAGCACGGACTCTTAAATTCTGCAAATATGCTTGAAAAATCCTCATCTACAACATTTTTAAAAGTCTGATACATCACTTCGTCCATATTTTCTACATCTTTTGAACGCAAAAATTGCTTAAAGATTCTACTTAATCTTGGCACAAACCGATTCAAAGATTTAGCAAGTGCAATTTTACATTGCACCTTAAAGCTTTTTGGCACTTGAATCCCTGCGCTACTTAGCAAAATTAATTCTTTGGGTTCTAATAAAGTCGCGACTTTCCCACCAAAACTATGCCCCATAATGCTACAATGGCTAGGAATCAAAGAAAGCTGCCCTAAAAAAATTTTTAAAATCTCGGCATAGTCGTAGGTATTCAGCGCAAAGGGTGGAGTAGGAGAATTTCCAAATCCAGGCATATCCACATAACAATGCTTAAAATTCTTAAAAAGCCCGCCAAAAGATTGTTTCATCAGAGTTCTACTAGCACCCCAACCATGCAGAATCACAAGCGTCGGAGCGGAAAGGTTTTGGGATTCTAATATCTCATACGAGAGGGAAAAACTCTGCCCCTTATAATCCAATCTTTTTTGCGCCATTATTTACCTTTTGCAAATTGAATTTGGTGTAAAAACTCATAGGTAACTTTGATTTCATCAGGTTTTGGAAGTGCTTTAGAAAGCTGACTTAAGGATTCTTGAAAATCTTTAAATAGATAATTTGCAAGGCTTCCCGGAATTGGATTAATTTCATTTAAATAACATTGATTATCCTTGACAAAAAAATCACAACGAATCAAAGCTCCTTCAAACAAATTTTCATAAAGCTTGCTAAAATTCTCTCGCAAAGCCAACTTCAAATCTTCGCTAATTTCCGCTTCTTTTGCATTACTTGTGCGCGAAAAATCCAAATATTTTTTTTCAAAATCTAAAAATTTCTTTTTTTCTGGCTCTTCCACAAAAGAAAACCTCATTCCCTCTTTGGACTTAAAACCCGCCAAGTTATACTCTTTAATTCCCTCTATAAAAGGCTCAATGAGGATTTTTTCATCAAATTCAAAAGCAGATTCTAGTGCGTATTGCAGCTTTTCTTGCGATTCTACGATACTGATTCCAATAGAGCTTCCAAGCCTAGCGGGTTTAATAATCAATGGGAAAGTTAAATTCTTCGGTATAGGCATATCACGATACAGCACACGATATTCAAGGCTCAAAACCCCCCGACCTTTGGCTAGCAACTTCGTTAGCTCCTTATCAAAGCTTAACACACACGCGGGATTACGCGGACCAATATAAGGAATCCCATAAAAGTCTAGCAAACTCGCTACACTCCCGTCTTCTCCATCTCCTCCGTGGATAAGATTAATAAGAATTGGTAGATTAAGAGGCTTTTCTCCAAAAAATGTGCGCAGATAAAACCCATCTTTTTTGGGATAAATTTTTTGTGCTTTTATGTATTCTTTAGAGCTGAAAAATTTAGACTGCATATTTTGTATTGGAATCAAATAAAAATTATGCAAAGCGTCTAAAAAAACAAAATGCTTCACTTGCGGTAATAATTTCTTTAGAGCAATCGCACTAACTATACTGATTTCGTGTTCATAAGATTTTCCGCCAAATAAAATACAAAAACTCACAATATTTCCTTAAGAATAAATTTTCAAAATCATACCAAAAGTTTAGATAAATTACCACTACACTAGCAAGGACGGGAAATAGAATCACAGGAGCAAGTTCAACCTTGCGGGATTCTACATTACAAAATCGCAAATTTTATGCACTCTGCCTTTGAGATAAAGTCTTTGATTAGATTCTTTTAGATACAAATCCTCTTCGCTTGCGGGATTAAAAAGGCAAGGGTTTGAAATCTTGCCCGCAGAAAACAAATAATAAAACATTGCTGCCATTCCCGTGCCACATGCAAGTGTTTCATCTTCCACCCCGCGCTCAAAGGTGCGCGCAATCACTCTGTCTTGCAAAATCTCTGCGACATTAACATTTGCATTATATTTATGGCGCAAAGAGCGCAAATCCTCTTTGCTCAACTCATTCTTTTTCTCACAAACTAAATGCGGCACTCCTGTGTCAATCAATGCCCAAGTGTTGCCCAATTCACAGATATTTTCTTGCAACACTTTCACACCACTTAACGCACTCTCTACCACATTTTCTTCTAGGGTTGCATCAATCACTCCTGCGAGTGTTAAGAATCTCTGCTTGTAGCTTGCGATTCCTTGATGATACGCATACATCGCTGCTGCACGACTTCCATTTCCGCACATTTGCGCAATACTACCATCACAATTATAAAACTCCCATTCAAAATCATATTCCAAATGTGGCTTTAAAATAATTAAACCATCTGCGCCTACACCTTGATGACGATTACAAATCCTTCGCGCAAGTTTATCAAATGCGCGTTTTTGAGTGCCAAAAGTATGCGTGAGAATAAAATCATTACCACTTGCGGAATATTTACTAAAAAACATTAAGAATCCTTATGTAGGGACTTGAAAACAGAATCTTACCATAAAAGCAAGATTTTCAACACAAAATATGACCCATCATTTTCAAATTGTTTTTAAGGAGAAATAAAAAACACAAAGAGAAAGGAGAATCTCTTTGCTTCTACAATATTAAGAAGATTATCCGTAAAGCTTAAGAAAAATCAATTAGCCTAGCAATGCGTCTAAGCGACTTTGCAAATATTGCGCATTAAAAGATGCAACATAAAGAGAAGCATTTTCTTTTAGTTTTGCAGAATTTAATTGATTGTAATTTTCCGCCAAATCATCTTTCATTAATCCACCTTCCGCAGCTTTCAAATTTACTACGGTATTCATACTTGCATTCACGCCAGATTGGATTCCATTCATTGCAGAACCAATGTCTGCACGACTCATATTAACATTGTTAATAAAATCCAAAATACTTTGTTGATTATTAACATTCAAGCCTGAAACATTGGGGGCTTGCATATTGATGCTTTCTGTTCCATTGCCAGTTACAAAACTCATTTGTCCGCTAAAAACATTTCTACCATTAAAAACTGCTTGACTTGTAGCGTCACTCATTGCTTGAGTTAGTGCGTTTGCTTCACTTTCAATCATTGCTCTTTGCTCATTATTTAATGCAGGATTTCCCAAAGCCACAGAAAGTTCATTCATACGAATCGCAGAATCTGTAATGTTAGAAAGTGTCGCGTCTGCAATTTGCATCACACCTAGTGCGTCATTTGCATTGCGGATTCCTTGAGACATTGAGTTTGCTTGAGATAAAAGTGCATTTGCCAAAGCCAAACTCGCACCATCTGTCGCCTCTAATGGACGAGGAGACGAGATTTTCTTTAACGCGTCTTTCTCATTCTCTTTTGCTTTATTTAGGCTAATCAAACTTTCATTTGCAACTTGTGTATTTCCGATTTTCATCTTCTCTCCTTAAATCGTTAGATTGCTTCCTTGCAATATTTTCAAAATTACAAGCATTTTTCATTCCACTTTTACTTCTTTTCCGCTTTATTTGCCATTTTCTGCTCTAAATACTTCGTGTGAATCACTCCTCTCTTAAAATCTTCATTTTTCATCATTTCCTGATGAAAAGCAATCGTTGTCTTGATTCCCTCAATGCAAAACTCATCTAAAGCACGCGACATTCTTGCAATTGCTTCTTTGCGATTCTTGCCCCATACAATCAGTTTGCCAATCATAGAATCATAAAACATTGGCACAACATAGCCCGCATATGCGTGCGTATCAAGACGCACATTACCACCACCGGGCGCAATCCATTTTGTAATTTTACCC
The DNA here is from genome assembly GCF_949747025.1 of Helicobacter sp. UBA3407. Taxonomy (NCBI): domain Bacteria; kingdom Pseudomonadati; phylum Campylobacterota; class Epsilonproteobacteria; order Campylobacterales; family Helicobacteraceae; genus Helicobacter; species Helicobacter sp. UBA3407. The sequence continues at coordinate 4,056 of NZ_CATKCB010000182.1, forward strand.
GCTGAAGGATAAAATTTCACAGGATCTTCTGCTGTAATTCTACATTCCATTGCACAACCTTTGAAATGGATTTCCTCTTGTTTGGGCAAACTCTGCCCTTCTGCGATTCTAATCATCAGTTCAATAATATCTAGCCCACTGACTAGCTCGCTTACAGGGTGTTCTACTTGCAAGCGTGTATTCATCTCCATAAAATAAAAATTTTGATTGGAATCTAGCAAAAATTCATAAGTACCTGCACCCACATATTTAATCGCCTTTGTCGCAGTAATAGCAGTTTGCAATAGTTTCTCACGTGTTTTTGGCTCTAATGTAGGGGCGGGGGATTCTTCAATAAGCTTTTGATGTCGCCTCTGCAATGAGCAATCTCTCTCTCCTACATGTAAAACATTGCCGTGTTTATCTGCAAGAATCTGCACTTCAATGTGTTTTGGCTGGTCAATGAATTTTTCCATATAAATTGTGCCATCACCAAACGCACTAATCGCTTCACTTTCTGCTGCAAGATAGGCGTTGAACATATTTTCTTCTTTTTCTACAATACGCATTCCACGCCCACCACCTCCTGCTGCAGCCTTTAAAATCACAGGATAGCCAATTTCCTTGGCAAGTTTCAAGGCTTCTTCTTTGGAGGAAACTGCGCCATCACTACCCGGAATCACAGGCACACCTGCATTTTTCATTACTTCTTTAGCTTTGCTTTTGTCGCTCATTAACGCCATTACATCAGGATTTGGTCCTATAAACTCCATCTTATGGTGCTTACAAATTTCAACAAAATTTTGATTCTCACTCAAAAATCCATATCCGGGAAAGATTGCGTCTGCATTAAAGAGTTCCGCAGCAGAAATAATGGCTGGAATATTGAGATAACTTTCGCTTGATTTATCCCCGCCAATACACACTTTTGCGTCTGCTAAATCCAAATAATGTGCGTCTTTATCCGCTGTGGAATACACTACAATGGCTTTTTTTCCCATTTCTTTAATCGTGCGAATCGCCCTTAAGGCAATTTCTCCGCGATTAGCAATTAAAATGGTATGAATTTCTTTTTGTGTTTCTTGCATTAGATTCTCTCCACCACAAACAAGGGGGAATTATATTCCACAGGCGTCGCATCACTTGGAATAATTTCTTTGATAATGCAATCAAACTCTGCTTCAATCTCATTCATAATCTTCAT
>NZ_CATKCB010000183.1:0-5020 GCF_949747025.1 Helicobacter sp. UBA3407
ACTTTTAGAGTTTAGAATCATTGCAGAACCTAGTTTGTAGGCGAGGTGGGAGTGGATTCTATGGACTGCTGCGTTGAAGTTTGTAATAAAGTGAATGTTGGATTGACTTTTAGTTGCTTTATTTTGATGATACCAAGACAAAAAATCAAAAATCTCATAATATTTAATATTTCTAGTATTTTTAGATAGATGTTGATACTAATTGAATCCTTTTTTACGTTGCAACCATTTCTCTTTTGCTAAACTAAAACTCTTGTAATGCTGCAAAAATAATATTATATCTCCCAATAGAGCCACAGGAAAGTTTTAAGACAAAATTTTATAAAATCCATTGACACCATTTATAAATTAATGGTAGGGCTTTGGTATTGAGTGTTATAATCCCTAATATATAAAAGTTCCTATACAATTATTTGTTATCAAAAAACAATTCATTTATTTATCCCTCCAAAAATCTTAAACAAAATAAAATTTCTTATGTCTAGCAAAAAAATAAAACTTTACCCTATTAATTATAGGGGGGAAATTAATCAAATTTTTCACAACCCTTTACAAACCGCTCAAAAACAGCTACAATGCAGGCTTTAACAAAAATCTAAGAAGATTTCGCACTTGATAAGGAAAGAGGTATGCAGAGCAAAAAAGCTTTTACCATGCTAGAGCTTGTATTTATTTTGGTGATTTTAGGCATTTTGGCTGCTGTTGCGATTCCAAAAATTTCTGCAAGCCGTGATGACGCGAAGCTTGTCGCCCTCAAAAGCGATATTAACACGCTCAAGACTTCCTTTCCTGCTTATTTCCTTGCACAAGGAGAAGGGACTTTTATTAGCGCGGTTACGCTTAGTAGCGCAAATTGGAATCTCAACGACTATACAATCACAAGCAAACTACAAGACAAGAATGGCAATCCTTGTGTTAGTGCGACCTTGTTAGATCCCAATCACTCCACCGCAAGCACACCAAAATCCGTGCAATTTTTGCAACTTTCTACGCAAGCAAGCGGAAATTCTCAAGGCGACACTTGCGAAAAACTTATTGAAAGCATTCATCTTGTGCGAGAGCTTAAGATTCCATTACTTAGCAGCTCTATCGTATTTTAATGACATCAAAACACAAATCTGCCTTTACTTTATTGGAATTGGTGCTTGTGCTATCTCTACTTGGCATTCTACTTAGCTTTGGGATTCCACAATTTAGCCATTACACCCAAAACGCTTGTATCAAAAAATTGCAGCTCCAAGTCTTGAATCTCAAACTAACCCTTAAAGCACAAAAACAACAAAATCTTGCGACAGATTGGAATGCACTCTATCAAAACCTTGATTTGAAACCCAGCACGTGTTATTTTGAAAAGCAAAAAAATGGCTTTATCGCAAATGACAATGGGCGCAAGGCATATTTTGTGTTAAAAAATCTCATTTTAGAATGCCAACACACCAAAAGTGCGCGACTGCATAATGGCGAATCTCTCTGCGATATATTTTAAAAGCGGTTAATTTAGCCCCAACGAGCGTAATCAAAAGGCAATGAGAGACTATCGCACCATTTACCAATGAGAAATCTTTCCATTTCCTCTAAGCTTTTTCCTGCATAATATCCAAAAATCGGCGGAGCAATTCGCACACCAATCCTAGAGAGATTCAGCATATTTTCTAACACAATCGGACTAAAAGGCATTTCGCGAGGAGCAAGAAGTAATTTGCGATTCTCCTTTATCATCACATTTGCCGCACGCGTTAGAAGTGTATCGCAAATCCCACAAGCAATCTTTGCCAAAGTATTTTGAGAACACGGAATCACTGCCATTGCCTCACAAATAAACGAACCACTCGCAATTTTTGCACCCAAATCCGTATCTTCTAGTAAAACAAGATTTGGAATCTCCTGCAAGGATTCTATCCAATCCCACTTAGCTTGAGGGATTGTGGAATCTTTTTGGGAATTTTCTGCCTGCAATGTATATCTTGCACCTTGTGTGAGGACGCAGTATTTTTCTAACTCTTTTGGCAAACACTGCAAGAATCTCAAACCAAGCTCCACCCCGCTTGCACCGCTAACTCCAACGATTATACGCTTCATAATAATCTCCCCCTTCCCTCTTCTATGATTTCTACCTCATAGGTTTTTTTGCCTTGCAATGCACGCGCCTTAATCGTATCCCCCACCGCGCCATCTTTTTGCGCTTCTAACACAAATTCTAGCAACACGCCCTCCTCACTGACGCTCACCGCAATTTTATCGCCTTTTTTCACGACACGCTTAAGGATTAAGCGGTCTTGTGTAACAATCACATCTTTGGGCGTGTAAGAACGCACGGCAACTTTTCCCATTTCATTTTCTTTCATCAATATGCTACTTACACGTTCAAAAGGAATCCGAATAAGGCGTGCGTTATTGTAGCCAATACTCTGACGACCGCTGATAGTTTCACTCGTCTGCACGACCTGCAAAGTTGCGTCAATAGCATACTTAAAATAAACCTTACGATTCCTTAATTGTTCTCCATTCTTTTCTTGCACCACGACATCAAAGCTTCCCTCGCGTTTTTTAAGTAATTTAGAGTGAAAATCAATGGACAAAATCGCATCTTCTTTAAAATCCACAGGCGTAATTTGCTCTAAATGCACAGCATTTACCTGAATCTTATAGGGCTGATATTCGCGCAAAAACTCAGCTAAAATATACTTCCTAATCCCCTCAATCTCGCCCCTTATGGCACGCTTAAAGGTAATAATTGGGGATTTTGCACCCACAGAGATTCCCTCATTTGCAAATTTTTCTGTCATTTGAGAACTTTTGATTTGGTAACTATTAGAATTTTTAGGAATGCTAAAGAGCAAAAAATTGCTTTGCAAATCCGGAAATAAATCTCTAGCATAGATGGAATTTTCTTTAAACTGATATTCTTCTTCCAATACCAAATAAGAAAGTGCATATAACGCATTTGAGACAATCAAAAATAAAATTCCAAATATTAAACGCAATTTTCCAACCTTAAACGCGAGATTCTTAGCGCATTGCTTACAACGCTCAAAGAGCTAAACGCCATAGCCGCTCCAGCAAAAGCGGGTTGCAATACGATTCCAAAATGCGGATAAAGTACACCTGCTGCAATAGGAATCAGCACAATATTATACACATAGGCGAAAAACAAATTTTCACGAATGTTTTTCAAAGTCGCATTGGCAATATCAAACACTTCCACGATTCCCCATAAATTTTCTTTCAACAACAAAACATCGCCCACTTCTTGTGCCAATTCTGTGGCTTGCACAAAGGAGATTCCAAAGCTTGCACTTTTAAGTGCAAGTGCGTCATTAATCCCATCTCCGACGAAACAAACCGCGCCCTTTTGTGCGAGTTCCACAATCACATTTGCCTTTTCTTCAGGATTGACACCCGCAAAAAATTTTGAGATTCCAAGCGTTTGAGCAATTTTTGCAACACTTGCTTCATTGTCTCCACTTAAAATCACAGATTCTATTCCGCGTAATCTTAAAGCCTTAATCGTGGCTTTTGCATTTTCCTTAATGGAATCTTGCAAATAAAACAAAGCTAAAATCTCCTTTGAATTCCCAAGTGCAATACAATTTTCACGAGGAAAATCTCGTAATGTTGTTTTGCATAAGGATTCTACCCATTCTAATGAGCCCAAAGAATAAGACATTCCTTCAAAAACCGCCTGCACCCCTTTGCCAATCTCATAGGTTTTAGATTCCAAAGGAATTGGGGTAGAATCTTTGGCAAAATCCAAAATTGCCCGCGCAATAGGGTGAGGATTATTCTTTTGCATTGCGCAAGCAAGGCTAGAAACAAAATCATAAGAGAGAGTTTGAGATAAAATCTTGCAATCACAAATCACAATCTCTCCCTTGGTGAGTGTGCCTGTTTTGTCAAACACAATCGTTTTTACTTGTTTTGCCTTTTCATAAATATCTGGCGTTTTAATCAAAATCTCTGCTTTTTTTGCACGCATACTTGCACAAACAATCGCCAAAGGCACAGCGAGCCCAAGTGCGCAAGGACAAGAGATAACAAGCACGCAAGCGGCAATAGATAGTGCGAAAGCAAGATTACTCGTCCAAAAATACCAAAAAACAAAGCAAATAAGGCTAAGAATCACGATACTTGGCACAAAAATGCTAGCAATTCTGTCTGCAAGTGCGCCAATAGGAGGCTTTTGCGCTTGTGAAAGCTCTAGTAAATCCAACATTTCATAAACAAAAAATTCATTAGAATCCTTGCTTGCTTCAATCACAATTTCGCCATTTAAAACTAAACTCCCGCCAATTACCTCCGCGCCTGCACCCAATGTTTTTGGTAACTCTTCGCCATTAATATGCGCACTGCTCACTTCTGCCTCCCCAGAGACTACTATGCCATCTAATGGAATCTTCTCACCACCTATAACCAAACATTGATTGCCCTTTTGAATCTTATCTATTGCAATCCATTGTGTCTGTTGCGATTCGTTTAGCAACCTTGCTTGCGTAGGCAAAAGTTTAGAGAGAATCTCTAGCTCATCACTTGCTTTTTTCTTTGCGCTTGATTTTAAGTATTCGCCCACCAACACAAAACAAATTACTGCACTACTGCCCTCAAAATAAAATCCACTCTCGCCACTTGCAAAAAGATACAGCGAATAAAGATAAGCCACGCTTGTGCCAAGTGCGATGAGGACATTCATATCTGCCGATTTTGTTTTAAAAAAGCTTTTTGCCCCTTGATAAAAAGGCAATCCGCAATAAAACTGCACAATGCTTGCTAGAATTAGCTGAACAACTCCGCTCCAATCAGTGTGGAATCCACCCATATGCAGAGAAAAAATCACCGCAAACAAGGGGATTGCTACCCATAATCTCCGCTTTAACCCCTTAATATAAGCGATTTCTTGCTCTTTAGAATCATCTAGGTTCGCAGGAAATCCATAAGAAGTAATTTGTTCAGTAATTTGCGTTTCTGAAATTTGCGTTTCATCATACGCAATTTTTGCCTTTCCGCTGATAGAATTAATCTTGAT
>NZ_CATKCB010000184.1:0-4968 GCF_949747025.1 Helicobacter sp. UBA3407
AAGGCATTCGTATATATCCCCAAAGACTTTTAGAGTTTAGAATCATTGCAGAGCCTAGTTTGTAGGCTAAATGATTGTGGATTCTGTGTTTTGCGGTTATGAGATAGATACTAGGGACTTGGTTGTTCTTTGATGACTTTTTCAGTGCTAGCTTGTTTAGGCTGCTCTTTTCTTTTTCTTTTTGGAGCAATACATTAAACAAATGCTCTTTAAACATTTCATTTTGAGGTTCTTTTTCATAGGATTTTATAGCAAATTTTAGAGTTTGTTCAAAATTCTTTTGGAATTCACAAATTTTAGAAGCAATATAGGATAGATTAGCATATTCGCTTACGATTTGTTTAGTAAAGTTTGGGAATAAAGGAGCATAAGCAATGCCAAACCAATTTTCACTTTTCACAAATAATGTATCAAAAAAATCTTTTTCTTGCAAATACTCTTTTGCTTGACTATTTGCTAGATTTAAATCCTGCAATATCAAATACTTTAATAGATAAATCTTAAATTTCGGATTTGCAGAATCTAATCCTATGGCTTCCTTTGCATAAGAGATTAGGCATTTTGTGTCTCCTCCGACTTCCTCACATAAAATCATTTTATGAAAAAGGGAAAACGCCTTTTGTGATTTACTTAAGTTCAAACTAGAATAATCTCTTTGTAAAAACTCGTATTGTTCTATTGGAGAAAAAACAGAATAATTATTAATAAATTCTTGATTACCAATATAATGAGCTAATCTCACAACAGCAGAGTGCGTGCCATACAATCTTTTTGCTCGAGACATAAAAATAATATCAAAAAGAAAATTTTCAATGTTAGAATAGTTTCGATTTGATTTGAAATTTTCAATAAAAAGGATATTATCTTGATTAGCAATCTCTACGATTTTTCGCAAAGATGTAACATCATCACCAACTAAAACAACTTTTCCTTTTAAATTTTTTGCGATATTAAGAGCTAGTTCTGCATAAGTTGCGTGTTTAACACTTACCATATTCCATTTGCGAAAATTGGAATAATCATAAATGGTGTCTCCACTTCGAACATGAAGTGCAGAAAAATTGCCTAAATTCTTAGCTTGATTCTCTGCTTCACCAATGATTATGCTCAAAGAATCACAAAATTCAATTTCCTTGAAAGTTTCAGACAAAATTGCCCTATCTTGTTGAGTTAAATCAGAAAAAACCCCAAAAACATCACTCAAACCATAAACAAAACTTTCTTTAAGTTGATTTTCAAAAGCTGCTTGAAACTGCTTAAAAGTCCGAAAAGGTCGCCCAAGGCATAAATTTAAGCTAGAACCTCTATCGTAGTCTTTAATATAAAATTTTTCTATAAATCTTTTAGAAAAGATTTTCTCTTTCTTATCACAAGACGCTCCTATAATTTTTTGCTCATTTGAGCCTTGCCAATTAACATTCTGCTCCCTTTGTTTTAAAAACTGACCTTCCTCCCACACAAATTTTGCTAAATGAATATCGCCTAGTTTTTTAGCTAAAAAGAGTGTAGTAAGCAAAGAGATTAGTCTGCTTCCTAGTCCATCTGTACGTTCCGAAATAAGGAATGTTGAAGTATTCATTTGTTATTTTTATATTCCTTGTAGTCTTTATATAGCATTATTGGTAATAAAAAAATCTTCCATGACCTTAAACTGGTAACCAAAGTATGCCCTAAACGATAAGAGAGTTGTTTCTTGATTTTTTGCTGCCCAGCCTTGTAAGCATCTTGTTCTTTGCTTTTATTGGGGGGGGGGTGGGAATAGAATCACATAGCTTTTTAAGACTAGAATGAATAAAAGTCTTTTCAAATCGTTGTGAAAAATAAAATTGTATCAATACTGAATTGGAGATATTTTTTACCATTAAATCCTCAAGATTCAATCTTTCTTTGGGATAATACATATGCGTAAGAGCTGTGCCGAAAACTCCCCAATGCACATAACCATACTCAAACAATAAATTGTCTAACTCAACAAAGTCATCAATATGGTTTGCTTCAGCGTAGATTATGGGACGATTCTTGAAAATTAATTTTTTTGCTCCTCTAATTACTTTACATTCCCAACCTTCAACATCAATTTTCATTACAGAAACAAATTCTCGTATGTCATAACTATCGATTGTTCTACATTCTATAAAATCTTGCTTATCTTCATTGCAAGATTCCAAGAACATTCCACCGAAATTATTTGTAAATTCTCTCGGAAAATAAGCTTTTTCATATTTATCTGATATTCCTGTTTCAAAAATAGATATTTTGTCTTGAAAATGATTAATTCTTACGCTTTCTTGCGCAATTTCAACCATTTTTGGATTAGCCTCAAAAGCAATAACACGATAGCCATTTGCCGCTATAAATAAAGAATGATTTCCAATATTCATTCCACAATCTAAAAAAATTCCTCCTTGAATCCCCATCGAGAGTTTCTTTAAAACATCTTTGAGCATTTCAAATTCATAAGGTTTTTTAGTTCTCCATATAGTTCTTTGAATGTAATCTTCCTCTTTGTAGGGTAGATACATTTTCAGATTATGTTTTGCATCAATCTCTACATTTACTATATTTTCAATTTCCATTTTAAATTCTCCCATGATTATTAATATACATTATGAATCATCATCTAATTCTAATATTGCCCTATAAACTCTCTCACAACATTTCCCATCTCTAAACTCAAAGGTATTCTCTATATTGGATTGGTAGGGTTCTCCGACTTTACAATCATTTTGCAATAAAACCTCTAGTTCTTTAAGCAACTCTTCTTCTGTGGTAACAACAGGACCAAAACCATCTTTGCGGTAATCAAAGTATCCCCTCTGTCCTGAATGATATTCAAGATTAAAAAAATCTTCCTCATCAAATTGATAATATAATACAGGCTTTTTAAGATATGCCATTTCAAAAGCTACACTAGAATAATCTGTAATCATCAAAGAAGATTCGCAAAATAAATTAGAAAGGCTTTGTCCGCAATCTCTACCATTTTGTTTTATATAATCTGGAATTGAAAAGTATTTATTAAAATTCTCACGTGCATTAATATGGGGGAAAAATAAAATAGAATAATGATTAATTGCGGTTATTTCCTGTAGTTGTTTATTCTTAAGTAAGGATGTCCATTTTAAAAAATAATGACTTTGAATAAATTTTTCCTCTGAATCATCTATCTTTAAATACCTCCTCCAAGTTGGCATTATTAAAATTTGTCTTATTTTTGCAATCTTTTGACTATTGAGCAATAATCTATCATGTCTAGGAAGACCCAAAAGCTTGACTTCTTTTTTGCCAAATTTATACCTATTGCCATCATTAACAATGGAATTAAACTCATTTTTAGTTGAAACATTAAATAAATTGATATGTTTGGGGTTTAACCAAGACGATAAGTCATCTTTAATGATTCCATGTTGTAAAAATATAAAATGACATTTTTTAAAATATCTTAAAAAATATTGATCTGCGTGTGAAGAAATGATTTTATTTGCCTTTTTTGCAATTAAGGGAAATTTATACGAATTGAAATCAATCAAATTAAATCCGTCTTTTTGAAGCCTATTCCAATCAAGGGAAGTCTTATCCAAAGCAAAAATAATCTTTTGCTTGGGATAATTCTTAGAAATATAACGATATAAAACCTCTGCACTTTCATCGGCTTCTATGTCACGATCTATAAAAACCCATATTCCATTTGTTTTGCTTTGAGGTATTGATTGCCAAATTAATTCTGTGTTAAGACTTTCAAAATTATCTCCCTTGAAAATAATTTCTGTTTTTTTATCTCCTATAACGACTTCAAGTTTTTGTAAATCTTGAGGGATTACTATCCAAAGTCTTACTTCATAGCAAAAAACTTCAGATAAGTAATTATGCCTCATAATTTTTGTATATTTGGGATAGATTTCTTTGCCATCTAAATAAAGTTTTGCTATTTCATTAATATTTGGAGTAAAATATTTTACAAAAACTTGCTTTTTTATTGAATCAAATTCCCCTACATAGCATCGCTGATAGGGTGGATGCTCGCCTTTAAAACAATTTAAGATTCCAACTTTATGATAAAACCAACAACCAACCAAATTAAAATTTAAAATAACATCTGTATTGATATAATAAAAAACTTTTTTAAGTTTATCCAAATACTCTTGTTTTTGATTATCTATTGACAATAATGAATCGTTATTAATAACTTTCTTAATAATCCAAAAATTTTGATAAAGACAAAAATTTTGAAAATATAAATCTAATGATTTCCTTTGTGATAATATTTTCTGCATTTCCGTCAGCAAGAGTAAGAAGTTTGAAATAGAGGTTAAAAAATTAGAGGTTGAAGAATTATGACCTTTCCTATAATAATATAAAGCCGTTTTTAAGAAGCCTACTTTACCCTCTTTATATAAGAAATCACAATATTGCCAAAGAAACAAAGCGTCTTCAAAGTTATTTTTAAACGCTTCCGATTCATTAAAAACAAGTTTATTTTTATATATTGAAGACAATAGAAATAAAGAGACAGTTGAGCTTTGAACTTCGTTATATAAATTTTTAATATATTCTATTTTATTACCTGATTCAAACTTAAAAGAAGTCGGATGTTTAATGTATTTATTGCCAGAATAAATAATAACATTAGTAAAAATAACAGCAATTCTTTCTTTGATTCTCCCTAAAAACCTATCCACTTCATAGAAATAATCTCTATCCAAGAAATCATCAGGGTCGGTAAAGGTTACCCAAATGGGCTTGTAGCTAGGATTATGGATTGCTTCGTCCGCTTCGCCTCCTTGCAAAGGCGTAGTGATTTCCGCACTTGACCCCTCAAGATAGCCTAGTTTCTCCTGCAACCATTGAAGCCCTAGATTCCTAGCACTCGCTTGTCCGCCATTTTCTTTATGTAAATAGACGATATTTTCTGGAAATCTTTTTTGATAATTTTTGATGATTTTTGCACTATTGTCGGTGCTACCATCA
>NZ_CATKCB010000185.1:0-3026 GCF_949747025.1 Helicobacter sp. UBA3407
AATCATTTTCATACTTTGCCTTTATCATTTCTTTATATATAATTGATAAGTTTTAAAGCTTTAAAATTCTATAATTTCTACTTTTATTTTACACTTAAATATTTTATGTTTTCTTAAGGTAATTTTATGATTAATCGCAAAAAAATCTATAATCCAAACTCCCAAGAAAGCGTGAATGAGCGCAAAATCTTTGGGGGTAATCCTACAAGCATTTTTGAACTGAATAAAATTAAATACCAATGGGCTTATAATCTTTGGAAAGTAATGCTTGCAAACTCTTGGTTTCCTGAAGAAGTCAATATGACACAAGATAAACGCGATTATGCTGATGGCTTAACTCCAGAAGAAAAAATCGGTTACGATAGAGCCTTAGCGCAACTTATTTTTATGGATTCTTTGCAGACAAATAACCTCATTGATAATGTGAATCCCTATATCACAAGCCCAGAAATCAATCTCATCTTAGTGCGTCAAGCTTTTGAAGAAGCCTTACATTCCCAAAGTTACGCCGTAATGGTAGAATCCATTTCGGCAAATACTGATGAAATCTATGAAATGTGGCGCACAGATATGCAGCTAAGAAACAAAAATGACTACATTGCAAATGTGTATGAGGAACTAGCACTCAATCCCACAGAATCCACACTTCTAAAGGCAATGTTTGCCAATCAAATCCTAGAGGGAATCTATTTTTATAGTGGATTTGCTTTTTTTTATACACTTGCAAGAAGTGGCAAAATGCTAGGAAGCGCGCAAATGATTCGCTTTATCCAACGCGATGAAGTAACGCATTTATTGCTATTCCAAAACCTCATCAATTCCTTAAAAAAAGAAATGCCACATCTTTTTACTAAAGACTTGATTGAAGAAGTGATTGAAATGTTTAGAGAGGCGGTGAAAGTAGAATCTGCTTGGGGAGATTATATTACACAAGGACAGATTCTAGGACTTACAAGCGAGATTATCCACGAATATATTCGCTATCTTGCCGATGATAGATTAAAGCGCGTGGGTTTGCCTCCGCTTTATAACGCTAAACACCCTATTAAATGGGTGGATTCTTTTAGTTCATTCAATGAACAAAAAACAAATTTCTTTGAGGGAAATGTAACAAATTACGCAAAAGGGAGTATAAATTTTGATGATTTCTAAGCCACTTTACACTTTACAACTTAAAACAAAGCAAAACTTTGAAGACAATTTGACACATTTAAAGAATCTCATTTTAGACTGCGAAAGCGATTCTATTATTTTAGCACCCGAGGTTTGCTTGACAAATTTTTGCTATCAGAGAATGGACGAGGCAGCCGAGTTTGCCAAAGTCGCCACAGAATCACTCTTGCGTCTTTGTAGTGATAGAGTCATCGTAATTACGATGATTGAAAAATACCGCAATGGATTCTATAATAACTTAAAAGTCTTTTACAAAGGTGAATTACTTCACAAACAAAGCAAACACAAGCTTTTTCCTCTAGGCAATGAGCATTTACATTTCCAAAGTGGGGATATAGCAGAAATTGCACCTTTTGAGATTGATGGAATCGTATGTGGCGCAATCAACTGCTTTGAATTACGTTTCATTGAGCTTTGGCAACTTCTCAAAGGTTGTGATTTGATTTTTGTTCCCGCACAATGGGGAAAAGAGCGCAAAGACAATTTTGAAACCCTCTCCAAAGCTTTAGCAATCACTACGCAAAGCTTCGTAATGGCTAGCAGCGGTGCAAACGACACTTGTGCTAAAGGAAGTGCAATTATCTCTCCTTTTGGCTATGCAACCAAAGACGACGAGCAAGAAGTGATTTCTTTGCGCGCAAATTTTAACGAAATCACACAAGCACGCAAATTTATTGATATTGGACTTAGCAAAACCCCATGCAATCCTTAAAAACCGCAAATATGGTGCTTGAAATCTCTAAGAGATTCCGCCTTAGCCCATCTGTTGAAAAAGCATTTTTAAGCATTAATCGTGAAATTTTCGTTCCCAATGGTTTTGCACACCTTGCTTACACTCTTGATGCTCTTCCTATGGGAGCTAGTCAATGGATTAGCTCTCCACTCACAGTTGCAAAAATGACAGAATATTTACAATGTGATGGTGCGGATTCTGTGCTAGAAATCGGCTGTGGAAGTGGGTATCAAGCAGCCATTTTAAGCAAGCTTATTCGTCGTGTATTCAGCATTGAAAGGATTGAAAAATTACTTTTAGAGGCAAGGACGCGCATCAAATTATGTGAGATTGCAAATATCAATACCAAGCTAGACGATGGGCAAAAGGGCTGGAGTGCTTACGCGCCTTATGATAGGATTTTGTTTTCTGCTTCTATTAGAGAGATTCCTCAAAGTCTTATCACGCAGTTAAGCGAAGGTGGAATCCTCATCGCACCATTAGAAATAGATAATGCGCAAGTCATCACGCGATTCATTAAACGCAATGGAATCTTAAGCGAAAGGCAAGAACTAGAGCATTGTATTTTTGTTCCTGTGCTCAATGGGCTAGATAAAGAATCCTAAGGATTTGAGTTTATAATTTTTCAATCCAAAAGCCCAAGCGTATGCGCTATCACAGCACCTTCACGCAAACCCTCATCAACCACTAAACACTCTTGGAATCCTAAAGCCTCCATAAAGCAAGTAAATAGAGCGATTCCAAAAGGCACAACATCAGCTTTATACATTCCAACAAGACCGACTTGCGATTCTTGAGAAAGTGCTAAAAATTTCGCCAATTCCACAGAAAAGTCCTCTCTTGTTAATTCTGTGCCAAAAATTGCTCTTGCATTATATTCTATAAGCCCCAACTTAAAAGCACATACCATTGTAGGAGTACCACTATTTGCCATCATAAAACGCGCTTTTCTCCCCTTTTGACAACATTCTTGCATAAACGAAAGAATCGGTTTCAAAAACTCCTCTCTTTGTGCCAACAATTTTTCCACACTCCCGTAACGTTCCTTTGCACTCACAATTCCAATGTCAAAACTTCTTGCTAGATTCCCATTCTCTCCACAAAGTACAAACTCACTACT
>NZ_CATKCB010000186.1:0-4927 GCF_949747025.1 Helicobacter sp. UBA3407
AAGAGTGCTTCTTTTAAGTTTGAGGCTTAAGGGGATTCCACAACCGCCCTCTCCTAGCCTTTGCTAGAAATCTAATTCGTGCGTCAAATTTTTAAATTTAATATCCTCTAGCTGTTTTTTAATATGTTTATTTTCTTCATTTAAAGAATCTAGTTGTGCCTGAAGTTGAATCAAATTGCGACTCGTATAATAAATATTGTTGCGAATATAAATTTTGGGCATAAAAAGTAAAAAGATTGCAAACATTGCAATCATTAGCATACATACAACCTTAAATGGAATCTCTTTAGAGCTAAAATCCACTTCTAAAACGGCTTCTTTTTCTTGCGGATTCAAGCTTGCTGTTTGCTGCGTCTCTGCATTAGAGGACAAATTTGTTTTCAACATTAAATCATCTAACAAGACAAGATTTTCTTTGGAATCTTGAAACAATAGATTTTCTTGAATTGTTGGTGCAGAATCTTGATTTGTTTTTTGATAACGTTCTTCTAAAAAATCTAAATTTTCTTCTAAGATTTCACTTTCTTTTTTGGTGAATCTTTCCCAAAAGCTACATTTTCGTATTTTATCTTTTTGCTCTAAGCGCAAATTTTCATAGGATTCCATTACTCAACACTTCCAAATTCAAAACTGCGTAATTTTGCACTTCGTGAGCGTGGATTTGCGTTTATCTCCTCCTTAGAAGCACACAAAGGTTTTTTGTAGAGATTCCTCCCCTTTTGATGATTATTTCCGCAAACACATCGCATTACCCCACTCCCGCAAATACATTTTCTCTCCCATTCCTTAAAGGCAGTTTTAACCAATCTATCCTCTAGCGAATGAAAAGAGATAATAGAAAGTCTTGCTCCTTTTTGTAGCGGGCAACTCCTTATATTTTCAAGCAGACGCTTGAGTTCTCCTAATTCATCATTTACTGCGATTCTTAAAGCTTGAAAGGCTTGTGTTGCAGGGTGAATCTTTGGGTGTTTAAAGTGCTTGGAAATAAGAGAGCTTAAGGCTTTTGAGCTTGTAATTTTCTCTATTTTACGCGATTCTATAATCAAACGCGCAAGCTTTTTATATTCTCTAATCTCTCCAAAATCTCTAAAGATTTGCTCCAACTGATTGGAGGTATAATGATTCACAATTTCTTTTGCATTTAAAATTTGTTCTTGATTCATTCGCATATCAAGCATTTCTGAATCAAAGCAGAATCCGCGACTTCTATCATCAAATTGCAAAGAGGAAACACCAATATCTGCAAAGATTCCAACAAGATTTTTATACAATTCCACATTCTCCAAAAGCTGCCTTAGCACTTCACTATATCTACCAAATTGATAAGAAAATCTCTTTCCAAATCCCCTTAGTCGCTCACTAGCAAAGGTAATAGCGTTTTTGTCTTGGTCAATTCCTATAATTTCAAGTTTGGGATAAGCCCTTAAGAGTGCCTCACTATGTCCCCCAAAGCCCAAAGTGCAATCAATTAGCACCCCACCCTTTTGTATTGGGGGTGTTTGGAAAGATTCTACGACTTGATTTAATAAAACAGGAATATGCGAGATATCCATTGCTACCCTATTCTTGCAAACGGGAAATTTGAGCACCCAATTTTGTGAGCTTTGCTTCCAAATCTTCATAGCCTCTATCCAAATGATAAATTCTATGAATGTTTGTTTCTCCCTTTGCGACGAGACCCGCAAGCACTAAGGCACTAGAAGCGCGTAAATCTGTCGCCATAACATCTGCACCGATTAATTCGCTGATTCCATAGATGGTTGCAGTATTTCCCCGCAAACTGATGTTTGCACCCATTCTTTGCAACTCACTTACATGCATAAAGCGATTTTCAAACAATCTTTCTTCAATAATACTACTTCCCTCACATTGTGTTGCAAGTGCCATAAATTGAGCTTGCATATCTGTGGGGAATCCCGGATATTCTGTCGTAGAAAGCTCAAAGCTATTGCATTTTTGAGCAGGATAAATTGTAATGGAATCGTGGTTAAAAGTAAGTTTAAAGCCAATTTCCTCTAGCTTAGAAATGACCGCTCCCAAATGATTGGGATTAATTTTGTGCAAGGTGATTTGAGAATTTGTGATTGCTCCAGCACAAAGGTAAGTTCCTGCTTCAATGCGGTCTGGAATCACGGCAATTTTTTCTGGCAATTTTAAGCCTTCCATATTTGTTCCATAGATTTCAATCTCATCACTTCCGATTCCATTAATTTCCATACCACTTTCTTTTAGAATCTCGCAGAGTTGGACGACTTCAGGCTCTTTAGCCGCATTGATAATCGTTGTCTTACCCTTTGCCATTGCAGCTGCCATTAGTATGTTTTCTGTTCCTGTAACCGTGATTTTATCAAAATTAATCGTTGTGCCTTTTAATCCCTCTTTGGCGGTTGCGACAATATAACCTCCCTCAATACGAATCTCTGCACCCATTTTTTCTAATGCTTTAATATGTAAATCTACTGGACGAGCTCCAATCGCACAACCTCCAGGCAAACTAACTTCACAATGTCCAAATCTCCCCAAAAGCGGTCCTAAAACCAAGATAGAAGCACGCATTTTGCGCACAATATCATAAGTTGCTTTTGTGCTGTTGAGTTTGGAGATTTCTACACTTGTTGTGTGGCTATCTATTTCGCAAACTTGACAACCTAGCATATCTAGGAGACTAAAGAATGTCTTAATATCCACTACATTGGGCAAATTTTCAAGAATGACTTTATTTGTCGTAAGCAAGGTTAATGCAATGAGAGGCAAGGCAGAATTTTTTGCTCCTGCGATATTGATTGCTCCTTGCAAACGCGTTTCACCCTTTAATGCTAAAAAATCCATTACATTTCCTTTTTTGATTTATCATTTCTTTTTACCTTTTTTCTCATCACGATTTTTCAATGCTTGACCAATGACGGTTTCAATTTCTTTTTTAAAGTTTGGATTAGCTTTAACAAGATCTTCTCGGTAATTTACCACGCGGTCAATGTCCATTTTGGGACACCAAGAAAGCGCACCGATAAAATCAAGTCGTCCTTGATATTCCTTGCTCTCTTTTCCTATATCCCCAAAATGTAAAAAATGCTGATTGAAAGCAGCTAATGCTTCTTCTAATAATTCTTGTTCAGAATTTTCATCTTTAAAAATAGAAACAAGATAGTTGATGTTATGAAACTTTTTCTCTCGTCCTCTTATCGCCGCAAGATAAGCTTGGATTCTTTCATTAATAATAAATCCGCCCCCGAGCAAAAAAAATGGCATCATCAAGAGACATAAAAACAAAAAGATAAAAAGATAAAAATTAAAACTATACATTTCTTGATTCTATCGCTTTAGCTTATCATAAAAAATATTTGTGGCTTTGACAAAACCATCTACACTTCCGCAATCATAGCGCACACCTTTGAATTTATACCCAAGCACCATACCCTTTTTACATTGTTCTAAAAGTGCATCAGTGATTTGAATTTCACCATTTTTTCCGGGTTTGGTGCGATGTAGAATCTCAAAAATATCTGGTGTTAAAATATAGCGTCCAATAATCGCTAAATTGCTTGGAGCTTCCTCTTGACTTGGTTTTTCAATCATATTATCCACAACAAAAACATCTTCATCTATTTTTCTTCCCGCAATCACACCATATTTGCTCACCTCTTCTAGTGCGACTTCTTCTACTGCAACAATAGAGCAACGATATTTTGCATAGATTTTACACATTTGGCTTAATACGCCCTGCCCTCCCTCATTATCACATAAGTCATCACTCAAAATTACCGCAAAAGGTTCATTTCCAACAAGACTTTCTCCAACTAATATTGCGTGTCCTAAGCCTTTCATTTCCATTTGCCGTGTGTAAGAAAAACTGCAAGTCTCCAAAACATTGCGAATATCTTTTAAAAGATTCTCTTTGCTTGTGCCTTTTAGCTGATGTTCTAATTCATAATTAATATCAAAATAATCCTCTAGCGACCTTTTTCCACGTCCTGTAACGATTGCCATATTAAAGATTCCAGCTTCCATTGCCTCTTCCACACCATATTGAATCAAGGGTTTATTGATAATAGGTAGCATTTCTTTGGGTGTTGTTTTTGTTGCAGGCAAGAATCGTGTGCCATAGCCAGCAGCTGGGAATAAACATTTTTTAATCATTTTTTCTCCTTTATAGATAATCCAACAAACCGCTTTGATAAAGTGTATAAAATTGTGCCGCAGTGCGAGGATTGCGTGTGCCTTTTTGAACAGCATATTGTAATGCGATTCTACAAATTTTTTCCCATTCTTTTGTGTCTTTTTCTTTCTTAAAATATCCCGCTAAAACTTCCAAATACTCCGCATTGCCTTGCGTGTAGAATCCTATACACAAAGGAAAGCGGTCGCTTAAAGCGATTTTATCCTCATTTCCTTCATAGCCAAATATCTCGTTCTCATCGTGGAATTCAGGCAACAAATGTCGTCGGTTGGAAGTCGCATAGATTTTTATATTTTTAGGCAAAGATTCTAAACCTCCCTCCAATATGCTTTTAAGGTTTTTATAAGTTTTTTCATCTTGTTCAAAACTCAAATCATCACAAAAAATAATAAATTTATAATGTTTATTGCGCAAAATATCTAAAACCTCTGGCAGAATCTCTAAATGCTCTTTTTCAATTTGCAAAATCCTCAAACCCTCTTTAGCATATTGAAGCAAAATTGCCTTAATCAATGAGCTTTTACCACAACCTCTTGCTCCCCACAACAAAACATTAACCCCTAAATCACGAAACAAAAAGGACTCTGTATTGGCACATAAAAGTTTGATTTCTTTTTCTAATCCAAAAAAGGAATCTAGCCTTTGAGATTCTATCTCACTAATCCCATGCACATAGCCACTTACACGATAGATGGCTGCGACTTGCGATTCTAAATTCCAAGCAAAATCTATCATTCTTTGCCTTTTGTG
>NZ_CATKCB010000187.1:0-4923 GCF_949747025.1 Helicobacter sp. UBA3407
ATCCTATACATCACCCGAATGCGAATCTTAGTTTTCACACTTGGATAAGGATAGTCCTTATAGGCGATTTTGATTGTATGCACGCTATTATCATCTAGCAGGGTAAAGCCACTTGGCGTAAGGAGTTTAAGGTCAGAAATATCTCCATTAGGATACAAATAAAATTCCACGATATTGTCCCCTTGTTGTCCCATCTTACCCGCGATTGTTGGATATTTCAAATACCTTTGTGTAATGCGTCCGATTCCACTTAAATTATCCTTGATAAACTTCCTTTGCTCCGCATCAAGCGAACCAAACTCCTCGCCATAGAGGTCTTTTACCTCCTGATTGGACATATCTTTTCCAAAATCATAAATAGAGGGGGAATGCGGCGCACCAACCGCACCCGAAGCATTTTGGTGATTCTGGGTGGATTGCGTCTGTGGTCTTGCTAGGCTTTGCGCTAAAGACTCGCTCAAGGCTTTTGAGATTTGCTTCGTTGCAGGCTTAGATTGTGCGGATTTTGATTGATTTGTTTGGGGCTTTGGCTTCTTAGGTTTTTCTACTTTTGCTTTTGGGGATTCTTGCATACGCGGTGTAGATTCCGATCTCGCCTGTGGTGCAGGAGCTTGCTCTCTACTCTGCCCCTCTCCACCTTGTGAAAATCTAAAATGCTTCAAACTCACGCGTTCTCCCTCTTGCGTCCCCAAACGCGGAGGGTGATACAAATCACTTAAGTGCGACTCCCACAAAAAAAGCAAAAGCAACAATGCGTGAATTGCTAAAGATAGAAAAAGTGCGAGAAAATTATTTCGCTTCACTTGGCAACTCTTGCTCTAATAATTCCTTAAATGATTCTTGCGTGGCACTCTCCGATTCTATGGAATAAGAATCCACCAATTTTGCATAACTATTACCCAAAATAACTAAATACCGCTTTTGATAAGCTTCAAACACAATCAACTTGCTATTTAACCCCAAAGTTGTAATAGATTGCACTTGCACGGCACTTGTTGAATTTTTTGCGTCAAACAATGCACCCAATACATTAGGTTTGGTAGCCTTGATTTGTGGGGAATTGAGGCGATTTTTCACATACCATAAAAAAATTAAAAGCCCAACTAAAATTAAAATCACACCAAAATATTGCAACATATTAATGCTTTCAAGCGGAGATTTTCCCATTTCAAAAGCGAATTCTGAAATCTTAGAATCCGACGACATTCCTTGCAATGAAGATTCTGCGTTCGCACTCTCTTCGCGCATTTGGCTTGCGTTTAGAATCACACCAAAAAAACATATTCCACACAAAAGTACAAGCACTGCTCTCATACCGTGCCGATACTCTCTCGTGTTAGATAATAAACAATCGCATTAGAATCAAGAATTTCATTTACGCGAATCGCGAGGTTTTTTTCATAAACCATTACTTCGCCCTTGCCGATGATTCGCCCATTAATATAAATCTCTACACTCTCTCCAGCAGGTTTTTGCAAGTCAATAATAGAGCCTTTCTCAAAGCGTAAAATATCCAACAGCGGCACTTTGGTAGAACCAAGCTCGGATTTAAAAATCACTCCCATATCCAAAAGCCCGCTATAATTGTTTATAATCCCGTCTAAATACCGCACTAAATCTTCTTGTTTAGGGGCTTGGATTTTGGCTAATGTAAATTCATCTGCTGGCATAACTTCCCTTTATCTATGCAAAAATAATGAGCATGGTGCGCCTTCAAGCGTAAAATCCAAATGATTATATTGTCTGTCTTGAAATTCACCATAACCAAACACGCGCGGAGTTTTGATATTAAAACTTTTTCCCTCTTTAACTGCAAGCACTTTCCCAAGCCCAATCGTCAAGTTTGCCAACTCTTGTGAGAGGTCTTGCAAAGTCAAATCGTCTTTTGCATTTTCTCCAAATAATCCAAAAGATAGAATATTCAAAAACTCTTTAGAACTTACAAAAGTAACCGTTCCTTTGGTATCATCTCCAAAGATAAGATCAATGCTAGAGAGATAACCGCATAAAAGCTTATTATCACAACGTGTGGGGGTTTTCTCAAGCGTATCTTCTATGGCTTGGATAAATGCCTTTTCAATGATTCCTTTCATAAAAATGACCTTAATTTTAAGTTAAACAAAAATTATTAAAAATCATTATAGCTAAATTTTATTTATCTTTGCTGTAATTCTAATGGATTTAATAAGGATTTTTATTTAAAATTTTTTAAGATTATATAGCATATCACAGCCACTTTGGATTTGCGGTGAAACTAACAAGTAGCCAAATCTTATAACTTGGAATCTCTAAAGATTGTTCAATTTTGTTACGAATCACATCTATTTCACCTGCACTCAATTTTGCATTTGCGTCTGTTACCAAAAGATTCACTTCAATCATAAAAAACCTTCCACTTTTTGCGACATGTGTATCATAATCCTCAAATCCATATTCTGCACTTAAATTTTCCATAACTTCTGTAATTTTATCATCTAATTCTTGAGGAGCAATCATCATCAAATCTTTAAGATTTGCAATAAAAATCTTAACAGGTGTGAAAGCCAAAAACACACTTAATAGCACAAGCAAAATCGGGTCAATATAACGCGTCAAAGATTCTTGTTGTTCTGGGTCAAACAGCACAATCGCCCCAAAAGCAAACAACGCTCCAAGATATAAAACACAATCAATTTTCCACTCTACATTATCCACACCAATAAGTTCAGAATCTAGTCGTTTAGCATAAAATCGCGTAAAAACAAAAATAATCAAGCAAAGCACAAAAGCACAAAATGTGTAAATTGCCGCTCCATTAATTTGTAAAGTATATCCCCCACTCAAAATATCCTCTATTCCGCCTATTAGAGCATAAATACAAACGATGATGAGAATCAAACTCTTAAAAAGATTCACCATAGGTTCAAAACGAACATAACCATATTGAAACACATCATCATCTTCACGATAAATAAAGCGTGAGGTAATCACACTCAAAAGTCCCAATCCTACTGAAACAAGCGCGATGATTCCATCAAATACGATTGCCGAGCTTTTAAATCCGAGCCCAAAGGCGATTCCCAAAATTGCCAACAATAAGGCACTATACATAGAAACTTTTAAGACAAATTGTTCTTGTTGATTGTTTGCTAGCAAAGATTGCTGTGTTTGTAAAGGCTGCAAAAATTTTTGACGCACTTTTCTACCATAATTACTCGTTGGGATTCTCAATTTCATCAGCAAAACCTCTGTAAATTTGGCAAAATTATAACGCATTTTAAGATTCTACAACAAAATCCCTCTTTTTAAATTCTAAGGAATGTTTTTGGCTTGTCAAAATTACAGATTTTCAAGTGTAAGCAAATCACTTCGCGGAATGCGCTTTAGCTTCGCCTCGCAAGGACGAGAAATTAAAATTTATTTAACCAAAAATAGGAATCTTTAAAGATAATTTTGCTAGGATTGCGACTTTAAATCTCACAAAAGGAATCAATTATGCTAAAAGTCTCTACACTTTTATCTGCTTCAGTTTTGTTGCTCACATTTGGTGCATTTACCGGTTGTGGGTCTAATTCTAAAGATTCTTCGGAATCTAGCGCGACAAATGCTTCAAGCGAAAACTTAGCCGTCTTTGCCAAAGAGCAAGGCAAGATAGATATTGCAGGAGGCACTGCGCATATCCCAGTAATGAAAAAGGCGGCAGAAGCAATTATGTCGTTTAACCCTAACATCACCATTAGCATTACAGGGGGTGGCACAGGTGCTGGAATCACAAAAGTTGGCGAGGGCTTGGTTCAGATTGGTAATACCGGACGCGCACTAAAACCCCAAGAAATTGAAAAATATCAGTTGGTTTCTTTTCCTTTTGCAGTAGATGGAGTTGCCATTGCGGTGCATAAAGAAAACCCTCTCTCTAATCTCACCAAAGAGCAAGTAAGCCGAATTTTCAGCGGGGAAGTCAAAAATTGGAATGAGCTAGGAGGCAATGAGGGCGTAATTAACCTCTATGTGCGTGAAGATGGAAGCGGCACACGCGATACTTTTGAATCCAAAGGCTTAAACAAAGGTATAGAGATTCCACAAACTGCAAATGTCGTCAGCTCCAATGGTGCGATGAAAATCGCTCTTGCACAAGATAAAAATGCGATTGGTTATGTCGGAATCGGACATTTGGATTCAAGCATTAAAGGAATCGCATTTGAAAATATTGAACCCACTCAAGAAAAAACAAAAGAAGGTTCTTATCAAATCAGCCGCCTTCTCTATATGAATACAAAAGGCGAACCACAAGGACTAACTAAGCTTTTTGTGGATTATATTTATTCTAGTGATGGCGCAAAGTTTATTGAACAATCCGGCTATATCCCGCTTCCAAAATGAAACTTGTCGCAATATTTGCGACAATCATAGCATTAAGCGGAATCTGCCTACTTTTTCTTGTGATTGGTGGGTTTGGACTACAAACACTTGCTTCCAATCCTAGCTTAACACTTCACTTTAGTTGGAATCCCAAAGCCAATGAATTTGGGGTTTTGACAATGTTTGTTAATTCACTGATTCTAAGCTTTAGCACATTGCTTGTTGCATTTCCTTGTAGTTTAGCCATCGTCTGCGTTCTCATCTTGCCGATGAAATCCAAAGCAACCAAGCTTTTGCAGAGTATTTTAAACTTTCTTGTGCGTTTTATGGGTTCTATTCCCACCGTGCTTTACGCCTTTGGTGCATTGTTTTTACTCGTTCCACTCTTAAGAGAGGCTTTTAGCGGAAGCGGGAGAAATCTGTTAGCCTGTATTTGTGTCTTGAGTCTCGTGATTCTACCCACAATGGTTTTGCTTTTAGAATCTGGACTTAAAAAACCTTTTTCAAATCAGTATTTAAACGCTCTCTCGCTTGGATTGCACAACTTTGAAACTTTTTATTTTATCGTGATTCCAAAGGCTAAAG
>NZ_CATKCB010000188.1:0-4876 GCF_949747025.1 Helicobacter sp. UBA3407
AATCCCCAGCCCTCGCGACTTACTCCTTTTTGCCTATTGTTCAAGCATTTTTAGGAAAAGTCGGCATTGTTGTAGAAACTTCAGATATTTCTCTCTCTGCGCGCGTTTTAGCGCAATTTCCAGAAAACCTAAAAGAATCGCAAAGAGTCAAAGATGCACTTACAATTTTGGGCGAACTTGTTAATCAACCCGACGCAAACCTCATCAAGACACCCAACATTTCCGCTTCTATTCCACAACTAAAAGCGACAATCAAAGAGCTACAAGCCAAAGGTTACGATGTGCCAAATTTTCCTGATGAACCTCAAAACGAAGCGCAAAAAGCCATCAAAGAAAAATACCAAAAGGTTTTAGGTTCTGCGGTAAATCCGGTGCTTAGACAAGGCAACTCCGACCGCCGCTGCACAAAAGCAGTCAAAGAATATGCCCAAAAAAATCCCTATCGTGTCGTAGAGTTTCACAAGGATTCTAAAACACGCGTTTCTTATATGCCAAAGGGAGATTTCTTTGACAATGAAAAAGCCATTTTAGTTCCAGAAGCCACTAAAGCTAAAATTGAATTTATCGGCAAAGCAGGCATAGAAATCCTAAAAGACAATCTGAAGTTAGACAAAAATGAGATTTTGGACGCAACTTTTATGAGTGCGAAGGCGTTAGATGAATTTTATGCCAAACAAATTGAAGTGTGCAAAAATGAAAACATTTTGCTTTCTCTTCACCTCAAAGCGACAATGATGAAAGTCAGCGACCCCGTGATTTTTGGACACGCAGTGCAAGTGTATTTTAAAGAACTTTTTGATTCTTTTGGAGAGGAACTAACACAACTTGGCGTGAATCCCAACAATGGCGTTAGTGAGCTTTTAAACAAAGCAGAAAATAGCCCTAAAAGACAAGAGATTCTCGCAAAATACAATGAAATCCTAAGCAAAAGCGCACCACTTTCTATGGTAAATTCCGACAAAGGTATCACAAATTTACACATTCCAAGTGATGTGATTGTAGATGCTTCAATGCCTGCAATGCTTAAAAATGGTGCAAGACTTTGGGATAAAGAAGGAAAAGAACGCGACACCAATGCGCTAATTCCTGATAAAACTTATGCAACAATTTACGAAGCCGTTGTTGAAGATTTACGCGCTAATGGCACACTCAATCCTAGCCAACTAGGTAGTGTCTCCAATGTCGGTTTAATGGCAAAAAAAGCACAAGAATATGGTTCTCACGATAAAACCTTCATTGCCAAAGAAGATGGAATCTTTAGAATCGTAGATGAAAAAGGCACAACTCTGCTAGAACACAAAGTAGAAAAAGGTGATATTTATCGCGCAAATCAAGCAAAATTTGAAGCGGTGCAAAATTGGATTGATTTAGGGATTGAGCGCGCAGATTTAACAGGTAACAAGGCAATTTTCTGGCTAGATTCCAAACGCCCAAGCAATAAAATTATGATAGATTTAGTAGAGGCGCGCTTAAAAGAAAAAGGCAAAGACATTGCGATTCTACCTCCAAAAGAAGCGTGTTTAGAATCGCTCAAACTCATTCGTGCAGGCAAAGATGCAATCTCCATTAGCGGAAATGTTCTGCGAGATTATCTCACCGATTTATTTCCAATTTTAGAGCTTGGAACAAGTGCAAAAATGCTTTCTGTCGTGCCAATGCTAAATGGCGGTTCTATGTTCGAAACAGGTGCAGGTGGAAGCGCACCAAAACAAGTAGAACAACTTGTAGAGGAAAACCACTTGCGCTGGGATAGTTTGGGTGAATTTTTAGCATTACAGGCAAGCCTAGAATTTTACGCTCAAAAAACGGGCAACAAGCAAGCACAGATTCTAGCAAACAACCTTGATAATGCGATTGGCGAATGGCTAGACAACAACAAAGCCCCTTCACGTAGAGTAGGAGAAGACGACAATCGCACAAGCCATTTCTATCTTGCACTTTATTTTGCTCAATCTCTTGCGCGAGATAGTAGCGATTCTGCTTTGCAGAACTTTTTTAAAGGAATCGCAGAGGAATTAAGCGAGAATGAAGAGAGGATTCATCAAGAATATTTAAGCGCACAAGGTGCAAAAGTAGATTTAGGTGGATATTACAAGCTAGACGACGATAAATGCGATGCAATTATGCGTCCAAGTGCGACTTTCAATGCGATTTTAGCCAAAATTAAATAGCCAACGCGCCCATTGTGGCGCGCATTATCGCAGTTGCAAGATTCTTATTTAGATTGCTTCATTGCTTTGCTCTTCGTAAGTGCGAATCGTATTTACAACAAAATCCTATACAGAAAGCGGAATAAAAAGTTGTGGGAGGTTTGTTAAATGCGTGCTTAAATTTTCTACATCACATAACGAAAAGAACCAAAATTTTTTTACATTTTCTTTGCGTAAAGGTAGAATCTGCAAGATATGTTTTTGACGATTAAGCCACAGAATAGGATTTTGAGCGTTAGATTGCTCAATGATAATTTTTTTGTCAAACACCTTGGCAATGTGTTTATAATAATCCAAAGCTTGATCGTGGTCTTCCTCATTGGGATTGAAGTCATAAAGCAAAATCTTAAGCCCAATTTGAGTTGATAAATCAAAAACAACAGAGGAGATTTTCTCTGCTTCTTCTAGTTTTTCAGGCAACACAACCACACTGTGGGTTAGTTTTTCTAAAGATTGCATACCAAACTTCAAAAGCGGAATCCCCAAATCTAGCAAATAGCCTTTATATTTTTCAAACAAATATCCCTCTAACAAAATCAAACCAATGTTTTTGTTTGTTTTATCGCGATTCAAAATTTCTTTTAACGAATTTTCATAAAATTCCACACTCCACGAGATATGTTCCCCATTTAAACGCGTATCATTTCTTAGGCACACAATCTCCTCTATGCTCGTGGGATTGAAAAAGCATAAATGCAGACGTTTATTTTTAAAATGCGAAAAAAGCCATAATGTCTGATGGATACATTCTTCAAGGTTTTTGGAATGCGACAAATCAAAATACATTACCACATCACGCCCAAAAGGTGTTGGAAACTGCCCAAACTCCTCTTTAATCCGATGATAAATTTCTCGCAAGGTATTGGGTTCGCCGATGAGTAATAAAGAATCATTAGGCAGAATCGTGGTAGAATATTTGGGCAAAATCAACTCTTCACTGCGATAAATTGCAACAATTTTCCATTTCTTTTGCTTAATCACTCCCACGCTACGATACGCATAAGGGCTTCCAAAAGGCACGCTAATTTGCATAATCTCGCCTTGTCCCAAACCAATGTATTTTGCTGTACGTGGCACATTAGGAAACTTCTCAAAGAGCTTGCCACTAAGCACAAGTGCTTCACTAATCATCAAAAGCTGCTTGTCATTACCCTGCAAAGGAATCTCTCCTAAAATGCTAATTTGCAAAGTTTTGCTATAAGAGCGCAAAGTATGGTAGATAATTTCACGCTCTTCTGCTTTGTCTGTGATAATATAGCAATCTGTAATTTGAGCAGTTAAAATCTCGCGCAACTTATTAGGCGAGCTTGGGTCAAACGAAAAGCATTCGTGGTCTTGTGGGAGGTTTTGGGGCAAAAGATTCTTATCAAGCGAAACAAAAATATAAGTATTTTTATCCAAATGCTTTGCCATTAATATGCTTAGGAATTCTTTTGCTACAATTCCATCTAAAATCAAAAGCACTTTTCGCATAACTCCCCTTTGTGATGATAAAAATTCGCGAAAATGTAGCAAAAAAAGGTTGAAAATGGAATTTAATTTGCAAAGGACGGACGAAAATGCGCGCGCAGGCGTGCTAAAACTTGCGCATGGCGAAGTGCCCACACCGATTTTTATGCCTGTTGGAACACAAGCGAGCGTCAAGGCATTGGATTTCAGCGACCTTTTAGCTCTCAATGCCCCAATAATTTTAGCCAACACTTATCATCTTTATTTGCGCCCTAACGATGAGGTGATTAGGGAACTTGGTGGGCTGCACGCATTTAGCAAATTTCCTCGCAACTTCCTAACTGATAGTGGCGGATTCCAAGCGTTTAGCCTTAATTCTAATGTGAAATTGTATGAGGACGGAATCGTATTTAAAAGCCATATTGACGGCTCTAGCCATTTTTTCTCTCCGCAAAAGGTTTTAGACATTCAATACAATTTAAATAGTGATATTATGATGATTTTAGACGATTTAGTCGGATTGCCTGCCAGCAAAGAGCGCATTAGAGATTCCATTGCCCGCACGACTAAATGGGCTAAAAGTGCTATTGATTACCACAATTATAAAAAACAAAGTGCTGCTAATTCAGGCAAAATCCTAACGAATAACATCTTTGCAATCGTGCAAGGTGGCACAGATAAAGAATTTAGAGAATCAAGCGCAAAGAATTTAACGAGTTTGGGAGATTTTGACGGCTATGCCATTGGTGGGCTAGCAGTGGGCGAACCAAACGAAGAAATGTATGCAACGCTTGATTTTACCACACCACTTTTGCCAAAAGATAAACCCCGTTATTTAATGGGTGTTGGCACGCCTCGTGATATAATAGAAGGAATCGCGAGAGGTGTTGATATGTTTGATTGCGTAATGCCTACAAGAAATGCAAGAAACGGCACGATTTTTACGCATTTTGGCAAACTTGCCATTAAATCTCCGCGCTTTAAACTTGACACACAGCCCTTAGATTCCAAATGCTCCTGCTACACTTGCCAAAACCATTCCCGTGCTTATTTACATCATTTGTTCCGCGCAGGCGAAATCAGCTACTTTCGCCTTGCAAGCATTCATAATCTTGCATTTTATTTGGATTTGGTACGTGAGGCAAGAGAAGCGATTTTAGAGGGAGAATTTGCACGATTTTATAAGGATTCTATAGAGTCTATGTCCCCATAAAATT
>NZ_CATKCB010000189.1:0-7361 GCF_949747025.1 Helicobacter sp. UBA3407
GAAGTTAAATTATATTTTCAAAATGCAGCCAATGGAGAGAGAACTAATCCTATTGCCTATGAAATTGAAGTAGAATGCTACAAAAAACGTGCTTATTAAATCAAATGTGCAAACTAGAATCCAAAGGATTTTAGTTTTTTGCAATCACGACTAAGCCAAATTGTGCAAAGTTTTCATATTTTTTTAAATTAGTGATTTGAGGATTTTTAAAGTAGCTATAAACCTTGCAACCATAAAAAGCAATGGTGTGTAACCGCGTATTAAGGGATTCTAAATCGGGTTCTATCAAAATTAGATTTTCTATGCGTTGGTGGAGTTGTAGTTGATTTAGAGCATAGAGAATGGCTTGAGTGCATTGCCCTTGCACACCAATAACACAATAAGCATTTAAAAGAATGGGTGGAACTTTTAAGGATTCAAGATTTAAAGAATTTCCAAAGATTTTCATTTGCTATTTTTGAATTTGCGCGTGAATGAGCTGTCCAATCTCATGGTATTCTAGCTTTTCATTCACGAGTAAAGAGATTTTGATATGTTCTAGGATTCCGCGATAATTTTTAAAGAATCCCAAACGTTCGTTTTTGCAATCTTCTAGGATTTTAAGTACATCTTCTTCTCTGCCTAGCAAATATTCTCCCATTCCATAGGATTCTACCATTTGACGCGCTAAGGCTTTTGCGGCATTCAGGTCTTCTTTGGCGTGCGAATAACGTTCTTGATAGAGCAATTCAAGTGCTGCGATTCCAGATAAATGGATTTTAATTTTGCTTTCCATTTCGTTTTTACTCAAAAATTCTTTGTCAATAGATTTTAAGCCATCACTCATCAGGGTTGCTTTTTCAAATGGAATCTCCAAAGAATACGCACTAAAAGCTTTTGCGGCTTGATAATAAGCAAGGATTTCTTTTTCCTTGTCGCTAAAGCTTAGTTTTTTGCGCACCCCTAGCATTACCTTATCACGCACATTTAAAATATCCTCTTTGGTAATTGTATCCGAGCCGCGTTTGATAGCGCATAATGCTGCTTCATTGATAAGAGAGGCAAGAGCTGCCCCACTAAATCCCACGCAGAGTTTTGAAATTTCCTCAAAGTCAAAATCACAAGTTTTGTCGCGCGTATGCACTTTTAAAATCTTAATCCTCTCTTGCAAGTCGGGTAGCTCTACAAAGATTCGCCTATCGAATCTCCCACTACGCAACAAAGCGTCATCTAGGGATTCTACATTGTTGGTTGCGCCAATCACAATTACGCCCGAACTATCTTCAAAGCCGTCCATTTCGGTTAAAAGCTGATTGAGTGTTGCTTCGCGTTCATCGTTGCGCATTCCACCTCGCGCCTTTCCCACCGCGTCAATTTCATCAATAAAAATAATAGAGGGGGCATTGAGTTTGGCTTTGGTGAATAAATCATGGACACGTTTTGCTCCCATACCAACATAAATTTGTACAAAACTTGCGCCGCTTTGATAAAAAAACGGCACTTTTGCTTCCCCAGCTAGTGCTTTGGCAATTAGTGTTTTACCTACGCCAGGAACCCCGATTAATAGCACGCCTTTAGGGAGTTTGACGCCAAAGTCTTGGTATTTTTTGGGGGATTTGAGGTAGTCAATAATCTCCTCTAGTTCGCTTTTGGCTTCGTGAATCCCGGCAACATCATCAAAAGTGAGATTAGAAGTAATAGGTTGAATATAGTGTAGGGCAAAGGTTTCATTGGCAAAAGATTTTGCGACATTCTCATATTCTTTAGAATCCTTACGTTTTCGAGTGTTTGGATTGGAAGTATTTTTTGCTTTTTTAAAGCTTGCAAAAAAGAACAAAATTACCAGTGAGATAATTAGAATCATAATAATTTCTGTTAAATTTTGCACAAAATTGAAATCATTTTTGATTTCCAATGGAACTTTTTGTCCAAATTCTTGCAGATTAATGCTACTTTTGGCAACTTTGTATTCTTTGCCTTCTAAGGTAAAATACAAATAATCTCCCTTAAGGATTGCAACCTTTGGCAGCACGTTTTGCGTAATCGTTTGTAGATTCGTTGCGCTAATTAAAACGGGGTTGCTTTTGAAAAAGAAAGCAACAAATAAGGCAAGTGCTAGGAGAACCGCAAAGATTCCAAAATATAAATTTTTAAATTTCTGCATAATTTTTATCCATTTTTGGGGTGAAATGTGTAATAAGAACCCAACTATCTTTGTAAAGAGGATTTTGTGTTTCTATTTGCATAGGATTGTAGTATTCATCAAAACCTTGCGCAATGTATTTTGGACAAGGGTTTTTATCGCTAGATTCCGCTTTTACTTCTTTGATAAGGACATTTTCAATCAATATATTGAGGGATTTGTGGTGTAATTTGAGATTCTCTCTGAAGTGTAGATTGTTCTTGGCAACTTGAGTTTCAATCTGTTGTTTTCTCTCTTTTGCAATCTTTCCATTGATTCTGTCTTGAAGCAGGGCAGAGGGGGTATTATCGCGTGGGCTATAAATAAAACTATGCAAATGCGTCAAAGGCAGAAGTGAAAAATTGGCAAAAGCTTCTCTCCATATTTCCTCACTTTCTCCGGGGTGTCCTACGATAAAATCACTTCCTAATGCAAAACCTTGATTTGCTAGCAATGTGAAAAGTTCCAAATCTTTTGGAAAAGTATTAAGGCGATTCATTATTTTTAGCATTGCAGGCGCAGTGTGTTGCAAGGCGATATGCAAATGTCGCTCTATTTTGGGGTTTTGTAGAATCTCCAAGAAATGCGTATTGATTTGCGATGGTTCTAAGCTCCCGATTCTAAGACGTTTAAGAGAGGGAATCGCACAAAGTGATTCTATTAAATTTGCAATGTCTTTCCCAAACTCTTTGCCCCAACTACCAATATTTGTGCCTGTTAAGATAAATTCATCAAAGCCTTTTTGGGTAAGTTTTTCCACTTGAGAGATAATCTTTTCTTGCGGAAAACTTCGTGCTTTGCCCCTTACGCTTGGAATAATGCAATACGAACAAGCAAAATCGCAACCCTCTTGGATTTTGATAAATGCGCGACTTTTTCCCACAAAATCGCCTAGAATTTTATTGTCTAAACTCTTTAAATCATCTTCTAAAAAGAAAGATTGCTTTTGTTTTAGAATCGCATTAATATTTTCCTTGTGAGAATGTCCAAAAACACCAAAAACTAAGCCTTTATCTAGGAGATTTTGTCCTTGAGTTTGCACTCCACAACCTGTAAAGTAAATGCGTTTTCCCTCGTTTTGCAGACGATGAATATAATTTCTTACGCCACTCTCTGCACCATTTGTAACAGCGCAAGAATTGACGATTACAAAATCACTTTCTTCCTCATATGGTGTTTGGGTGAAATCTTGAAGCGCGTTTATCATCACTTGAGTGTCAAAGAGATTGGTGCGACAACCAAAGGTTTTGAAATAAACTTTTTGTTTTTGCATAAAAGAATCTTAAAAAAAGTTTTGTGGTGGTATTTCACCATCGCTTTTTAAATGCACGCTTTTAAAAGCCTCATTGTCGCTTTTACGTGGAAGTTGTTTTTGTCTGCCCTCGTAGATTGTCGTGCTAGGATAAGCAATCTGAATATTGGGTTCTTGCAAGATTTCATCAATGATTTCAGAGCTAATGCTACTGCGCAAAGCCAAAGTTGCATAAGCGTTTGTCAGATACCAAACAGAAATGCGGATTCCATTTGGTTCAAGTAAGCTAAAAACTCTCGGTTCTACATTGGTGTTACGCAAACTAAAGCGGTCGCGCATTTTTACAAATTGTTTGCGTGTGCTTTCTGTATAGCCTTTGGCGTATTTTTTGGCACATTCTCTTGCGATATGGCAAGCTCTTTCGTGGTCAGAATCAAAAGTAATCGTAAAATCAATTCCATCCCAAACGGTTTTCATTCCCCCGTGCGTGTAGTTAGAAAACATTGTTGTAAAGACAAAGTTATTGGGAATAAAGATAATGCGTCCTGCTCTGCGATTCTCTCTATAAGTTGTCAAAGTAATATCCTCATAAAGTGTGATTCTAAGCACAGAAATATCTAACACATCGCCGATATAAACAGCACCCTCTTTAATGATTTTGATTCTATCTCCTGCATGCACACAGCCTCCCACGACAATCACAATCCAACCCAAAATGGACATAAAAAGGTCTTTCATCGCAATTGCTAAACCAGCAGAGGCAAATCCAAGCACGGTAACAAGATAACTGACATTATCCAAATAAGCAAAAAGCAGAATCAAAACAATTAGGGTAATATTAAGAAAATTAATTATCTTATTTGTTGTGTAAATGCGTTCGTTGTCGTGAATATATTTGCGCACTCCAAGCTTGATAGAAAAAGCGATTCCAATAAGAATTAGAATCGTGATTCCAATATAAATGCTTTTAATGAATTGCTCTTTAATCTGTGCTTTGAGGCGCACTTTGATTTCTTCCATTTCTTTGGTAAAGATTTCCAAAGTCGTATTGAAAACTTCTTGTGTTGTTTCAAGCACGGTGAGGGCATTGTAATTGATGTGATAAGCTTTGGCAATGGATTCTTTATCTGGAAATAGGCAATAATCAGAATGGCAAACATTGATAAGTTTGTTTGGATTTTGCGTTGTGCTATAAATTTCTAACAATTTGCTTAAGGCTTTATCTTTTTGTTGAATATATTTTAGGTTTTCTTGTAATTTTTCGTAATTGTTGTGCAAAATCGTTAATTCTGAATCAATTTTCTTAATATAAGAATAGGCGCGTGCAATCAGCAAAAGATTTGTAACATTGGGTGCTTCTTCAAGTTTTTTAGCCTCTGTTAGCTCACGAAAAGGAGAATCTTTATAAACTCCTAAAACTTCTTTTTGTTGTTCTAGTGCAGCAAGATTGCGTTCCAAAATACTTAGCTGATTTTGTGTTTCAATACTTTTGGGTTGCTTTTCTAAAGTGTTGATTTCATTTTGCATTTGAATAATATTGAAAATAACTTGTTGGTAGGCTTGATAGTTGGAATATTTTTTTATCCATAAATTGTTAGGATTGTTTAAGAAATTATCTGCTTCTATAATTTGAGAATCTAGCTGTTTGATATTTTTTATTTCTTCTACAATCTCATTACTTATGGCGTTTGTTAGCAAGCAAATGAGAAAGAGAATAAGGAATCTTAAATGTTTCATTTGGCAAATTCACCTAAGACTTCCAAGACAATTTCTTTTGGAATCTCCTCTTTAAAGCATACATTGCCGATTCCATTGGGAAGAATAAATTTGATTTTATCATTTAAGCTTTTTTTGTCTAAAAAGAATGCTTGATAAAAGGATTCTACATTTTGAATTCTATAAGTTGTCGGAATCTGATAATGTTGCAAGAGGGTTAGAATCGCATTGGATTCTGCTTGCGAAAGAAGGTTGAGCTTTAACGCGAGTTGATTTGCCATTATCATTCCAATACCAACAGCTTCTCCGTGCAAATAAGTTCCATAACCGCTTTGTCGTTCAATAATATGTCCAAAAGTATGTCCATAGTTGAGTGCCGCGCGGATTCCGTGTTCTTTCTCGTCCTCTGCAACCACTTTTGCTTTGGTGCTGATTGCTTGATAAATGATTTCTAAAAGTGTGTTTGGATTTGTCATATCGGCATTTTGCAAAGATTCAAAAAGGCTTTTATTAAAGCACACCGACATTTTGATGACTTCCGCCATTCCTGCATTCAATTCGCGTTTGGGCAAAGTTGCCAAGAAAGTGGGATTAATATAAACTGCTTTGGGTTGGTGAAACAAGCCGATGAGGTTTTTGCCAAAATGATTGTTAATGCCTGTTTTCCCACCCACACTAGAATCTACTTGTGCTAAAAGTGTGGTCGGAATCTGGATAAAATCAATCCCTCGCATAAAGATTCCAGAAGCAAATCCCACTATATCACCAATCACACCGCCTCCAAAGGCAATCATCAAAGAATGTCTATCTAAGTAATGATTGAACGCTGCTTCTAGGATTCCATTAATGGTTTCAAAGTTCTTATAACTTTCTCCATCGGGAATCGTGTGGCAATAAATTTCTTTGGCTTCAAGGTTTGCAAGGAGAGTTTGCAGATGAAGCCCAGCGATTTTAGGATTCGTGATGATAAGGACTTTGCCTTTGTGGGTGAGCTTGGGTAAATCCCCAAAATGAATTGTATAGCTTGGTAAAGTAATGTTTAAAGGATTGGCTTGGGATTCCACTTTAGCGCGCCTTAATAATGATTTAAAAGCGACATTTTAGCAATTTTTTACTTTTTTATTCTTTATGATAATTTAAATCTGATTTGAATTAATGCCTAAAAGATGAAAACTAGGCAAATTTTATTAAAATGCTTGCAGTAAATAATAAGCCCCAAACACTCCAACAAGCATTAAAATAATATCACTGATGATTCCGATAAGGTTTTTATACCGCAATAAAATTGCCTTTTGCATCAAAAGTGCATAGCTCATAAGAATACAGAAATCAAGGAGAATCCATACTGCTACTAGAATATTTAAACTCACAAGAATAGAATCGGTGATATGGATAAACTGCGGAAAAAATGCTACAAAAAATAAAATGTCTTTTGGATTGCCTATTGCAATGCCAAAACCCTCTAAAAAGCTAGAGACAAAGGTCTTGTTGGTTTTGGTTTTATTGCATTGCGGTTCGGATTCCTTTTGGGGCTGATTTTGATAGTTTTTCAATGTATGATACAAAGAGCTAAATCCTAAATAAAAAATAAATGCACAACCTGCAATGCTAATAAGAGATAATGCAAAGGGCGAAATTTCAAATGCACCTAAAAATTATTGCAATGGCAAAGGTTATCAAGAGCAAAGAGGCAAAGTTTGTTCCTATGCTTGTAAAGAATGCTGTTTTAAATCCATACATTGAAGCATTGCGTATCACAAGCGCAACCACAGGACCGGGTGTCGCAATGAGTAGAAAAACCGCTAGAATATAGGCAAGTAAAATTTCAAACATTAGGATTCCTTTTAGAGATTGTTAAAGGGCATTGTGAAAATGTCTTAAATTTATTTTATCTTAAAATGCCTAAAAGTGATAGATTTTGTGCGCGAGGATACGAACTCAATGCAAGCTAAAAGGAGAAAAAATGAGATTTAAAGAGCGCGGTAGGGTTAAATTGAATGATTTTAAATCTTTTTTGGGAGCTACAATCAGCGCATAACCTCCCTTTTTGTCCCTATCCCATATACTATAAAATTCTTTTTTAGAGCTGATATATTCGCCATAGTTTGGGTCAAAGATTTGCAAATAATTGCCTTTGTGGTTGATAATCACTACAAAGTGAGGAAATCTAGGGTCGTTTTCAATCTTTACAAGCATTGGAATCTTTACAAGTTGATTAAGAATCTCTCTGTC
>NZ_CATKCB010000190.1:0-4843 GCF_949747025.1 Helicobacter sp. UBA3407
CTTTGATACTTATCTTTCATAGCTGTTTCATTTACTTTAATCGCACTTAGCACCTTTCCAGAATCTTTATCGCTTCCTGTTTTTGCGTGTTTGTTCCCATAGCCGCGATGTTTAG
Source organism: Helicobacter sp. UBA3407 (assembly GCF_949747025.1). NCBI lineage: Bacteria > Pseudomonadati > Campylobacterota > Epsilonproteobacteria > Campylobacterales > Helicobacteraceae > Helicobacter > Helicobacter sp. UBA3407. Next base: position 116 of record NZ_CATKCB010000190.1, read on the forward strand.
CGATATGTAAAATTACCCGTGCTAAGTCTTTAGAATCTAGCTTTTGACTTAGAGCTAAAGTGCGTAGCTCATAGGGGCTTTTGTGTTCTTTGCTTGTTTGGTATGCCTTTGGTAATTCCCCATCATTTGCAAGATAATCGCTTAAATTTAGCCCAAATTCTTTACAAAGCAGTCTTTTAATTGCATTAAGCCTAGCTTTTCTCCGTGCTAATCTCCGTCTAACCCCTCTTGCTTCTCTACGCGGAGCAGCAAGCGAATCACCATTTTTTGGATTCTCCGCTTTGGTAAAGATTCTCACCCCACAATCTTTTAATTCTTCTCCCTCTACATATGCCCAACCAATGCTTGTAATGCCTATATCAAAACCAAGAATTTTCATTGCAACTCCTTAAACTTTGAGTCAAACAATCAGTTATAAAAATAAATAATTTCAAATGACAAATTTTGCTTTCTAAATTGCAAATCAATCTTCAATATAATTCTTAAGCTTGCGCCCTACTTTTGGGTGTTTTAGTTTTTTAATTGCACTAGATTCTATTTGTCGGACACGCTCACGCGTTACATTGAGCTCTTTGCCAATCTCCTCTAATGTCCTATCAGATTCATCATCAAGCAATCCAAAGCGCATACGAATCACAGCCTTTTCGCGTTCATTGAGCTGGTCTAGCACATCATCAATCTGACTTTTTAAATCCTCTTTTAAGATATGGTCCATTGGTCCAACAGAACTTTTATCCTCTACAAAATCCCCAAATTTTCCATCTTCACCATTTCCAATAGGTGCTTCTAAGCTAATAGGTTCTTTGGTGATTTTGATGACATTTTTTACCTTATCCACAGGCAGCCCCACACCCTCTGCAATTTTTTCCAAATCCGGCTCTTTACCCTCTTCTTGTAGAAATTTGCGCATAATTTTATTAATCCGATTAATTGTTTCAATCATATGAATTGGAATCCGAATCGTGCGTGCTTGGTCGGCAATGGCGCGGGAAATTGCCTGACGAATCCACCAAGTAGCATAAGTAGAGAATTTATAGCCTTTTTTATACTCAAACTTATCTACTGCTTTCATTAATCCAATGTTGCCCTCTTGAATTAAATCCAAAAATGGTAATCCGCGATTCGTATATCTTTTGGCAATGCTTACAACAAGGCGTAGATTGGATTTTGCCATTTTTGCTTTTGCTTTATCGGCAATGTCTTTTCCGCGCTTGATTTGCTCTAAGATTTGCTTAAGTTTTTCTGGTTCTAAGTCAAAGCTCCCCTCACTTGCTGCTTTGGTTTGAAACAACTTTTTAATCTCCATATAAGTAGAAACCATCGTTGCTTCTGGCGCAGCAGCAGTAATGTCTGCTTTGCTCATTTCCGTAATATTATCCAAGATTCTCTTATGATTATTTAGCAAAATATCATTAAATAAAGGCAAGCGATATTCTAAACGTTTTAATTCCTTTTCAAAACCCTCATCACTTTTAATTGTATTTTCCATTGCTTTGACAAGCTCATTAATTAACTTGCTTGTAGGTCCCAAGTCTAGCAGCTTTTCTTTCAAAAGTTGTTTTTTATGCGCCAAAGTCAGCAAATACAACATATCCTCACAACTCTCATTGTCCTTTTCTTGTTCCCAAGTTTTCAGCCAATCTTTCTTTGCTTTTTCTAATGCCTTAAAGCTTATCAACACCTTTTCTACGCGTTTTTGGTCTTTTTTACTAATCGGTTTCTTAGAATCCTCACCTTTTTCATTTTCACTCTCCTCTTCCTCCTCCTCTTCCAAATCCTCTTCTTCGCCCTCCTCCTCGTCATCATCAAAACTTTTAAAAAGCTCTTTGACGCGTCTTTCACGATTGATTAAAGCTTCTTTGTAATCCAAAATAAAATCAATCAAATAAGGCACAGAACAAATTGCGTCTAGGATAATATTTTCGCCTAGTTCAATGTTTTTACTAAGCTCCACTTCATCTTCACGTGTCAAAAGTGGAATCTGTCCCATTTCACGCAAATACATTCTAACAGGGCTATCACTGCGACTCCATTCAAGCAATTCACGCTCTTTCATAAAGTCAAATTCATCTTCTAATTCTTCATCTAAAAGCCGTTTTTTATCCTCTTTGATTTTTCTTGCATCGTCTTGATTCAGAATTTTTGCTACTTCAGAAGCAGACATCAATTTTCTATTGTATTTTTTTGCAAGCTCACTCACTCTTTTGGCTTGTGCAGCGGTAGGAAGTTTACCCAAAACCTGTGCAATTTTTTCATAAGAAACATATTTAAACTCACTTTGAAACAATTCGTCTAATTGTTGATTGATATTTTTTGCAGACATAGAAAACTCCAAGAAGTAGATAAAACTTAATTTATTTTTAAGTCAATGAAAAAACATTGATTATATCTAAAATTTATAAATTTAATCTTAAAAAATAATAGAGATTCTAACATAAATGCAAGAATCAATTCAAAATACTTTAATAATACTAAATTAGGAATCTAAAAGCTTTAAATTAAGAACGAAATCTCCAACATTCTTTAATTTCTTTTAAATATTTTTTATCCACTTCGGCAATCAGTAATTCCTCGCGGTCACCTAAGCAATCTATCACTTCCCCATTAGGACAGACAAACAAAGAATCTCCATAAAAATTCCACAATGTCTTTGTCGGTGCGTCCTCATATTGCCCAATTCTGTTTGCACGCAATACATAACAACTATTCAAAAAAGCCCTCATTTTTATAATACTACGCCAACGCAAAGAGGAATCAAAGGTGGAAGCACTCGGGAGCAATACACAATCTACATTCTCATTTTTAAATTTTAACCAAAACTCATCAAAATGCAATTCATAGCCAAAAAGCACAGAAAATTTAATTCCACCCACGCTAAAAATCGGAGGGATTCTAAGGATTTTTGGAGAAGTATTGGCAAAAAATTTCTCTTCATTCCAATGCTCATAAGGCATGAGTTTCTGTGCTCTATAACGCAAAGCCTTGCCCTTATTAATGATTAGAATCGTTTTATAAAGTTTGCGGGAAACCACTTCTAAAATAGGTGTTACAATGATGATTCCATATTTGCTAGAAAGCTGCAACAAATTTTCATTTTCTTTGTTGATTTGTTCTAACCATTGTGATTTTTTATGTCTTTTAGATTCCAAATTTTTAAAAAACGGATTAAGTAAATATTCTCCAAAAAGAATAATTTTAGCCTTTGCTTCCACAGCCGTCTTAAGATAAGATTCTATCTCACTTTGACTTTTATTATTTGAAAGTTGTAGAGCAGCGATTTTCATTGGTTTTCCTTTTTGTATTGCATTTTGAGTTCTTCGCATTGTAATTGTGCATCTTCCAAGATTCTTTGTGCTTTTTGTAGATTTTCCATACCCTCTTTATAGAACGCTAAACCCTCATTAAGAGTAAGTTCTTCCTCCTCTAATTTTTCTAAGCATTTTGAAATTATACTAAGATAATCTTCAAAGTTCATTTCCTGATTTTTCATTGCTTTTTGTTTATTTTTTTGCATTTCTTCTCTCATGGTTGTCCTTGAGTTTGGGATACATTTTGAGTTTCCAATAAATTTTTAGCATCTATACAGAGATTTTTCCAAGGCGATTCTGCTTGGACAGCCTCGCAACGATTATAAGATTCTATTGCGGCATTTTTATCACCCAATTTGTCGTTTAAGTAACCTTGTAAATAATAAATTTGAATCTGCTCATTTCCTGAATTAGCACGAGATTCTACATTTTTGAGCAAATCTAAGGATTCTTGAAATTTACCTTCACGATTGAGAGCCTCTATCATACCCAATTCAACCCAAGGGGAATATTCAAAACGTTCATATCGCTTTTGGAGAGCCATCAGTTTGCCTGCATACACTTTAATTGCTGTATCGTCTTTGTTTGCAAGAGATCTTTGCAAAGCTTCTTTATAAACCTCAATCATTGGATTGCTATCTTTTAATTTATCTTCCAACATAGGTAAAATCTTAAACGCTTCCTCCCACCTTCCTTGCTTACTCAAAGACATAAATAATATCCAAGCACTATCGTTGTATGCGGGATTACTTAACAAGCTCAAGGTATCCCTTGCGGCAAGAGCTGCTTTGGGATAATCTTGCATTTCATACTCTACCCACGCCAAACGATAGAGCCAATCCTCTTTATCCGTAGCTGTTTTGGCATTTTGGGATTCTATTTGAGCAATTTTTTGTGCCGCATTGTATTGTTTATTTTCTCTCAAACAATCCAACATTTGCAACTTTTCATTGCTTTGCAATGGAATCCTCTCGGCATACAAGCTACCATAATACGCTGCTTCTTTACAATTTTGTGCCTTTAAAGAATCTCTCGTCAATGCACTAAGCGCATTCAATAAAACAGCGGGGTTCTCTCCTAATTGACGCTCTAACTCCTCTCTTAAAGCAAAGATTTCTTGATAATTCCCTGTTTCATACAAGGTTTCAGCTTTTTTCTCTAATGCCATTTTGGCTTCTTCTTTGCCTTGATAATTTTCCATTACATAATCATAATGTTCTAATCGTTTTGTCGCATTATCCTCATTATAATTCAACAACAAATTATCGTCCAAATTTTTTACTTCGCGTCGTTCCGCTTCACTTTCTGTTTCTTTAAGTAAAAGTTGATAATATTGGTGTGCTTTTTTAAGATTTCCTGCTTTGTCAAACCATATTGCCATACTTTTAAGGAGTGGCAAATACAATGGGTCATCTTTATC
>NZ_CATKCB010000191.1:0-5853 GCF_949747025.1 Helicobacter sp. UBA3407
ATCTGCAATTTCTTTTCTATGTGTTTCTTTGATATAAGATAACACATAAGGCATTCGTATATATCCCCATAAACTTTTAGAGTTTAGAATCATTGCAGAGCCTAGTTTGTAGGCTAAATGATTGTGGATTCTGTCTTTGGCTTTTATGAGATTTGGCTGCAATGCAACAAGTCGTTTTTCAAAAATCGCATTAGCGTATTGCTCTAAACCCCTTTGATACACTTTAGGATTCCACTGAAAACTATATCGCCAAGCCCCTCGTATCATCTCATTAAGTTCTTTTGTCTGTTCTACAAGTGCGGGAAGATAGATTTTATTGCGATTATAAAGCACACTATAATTTTGGTCAAACCATTTTCATAAGGATAATTTTTGATTTTGTATTTTTTATTTAGCACACTCCATACGCTTTGGTCGTGGCGATTCTCTCTAAAATATGGGAGGTTTGGAATCGTAGATGGGCTATCATCAATGAGTTCAAAATGCTTTTCAAAGGCTTCAAGCCATTCCTTTATAATCTGAATCGTTTTTTGTGTTTTCTTGAGTAGCACAATCCCTGCCGCGCATTGTCCAGATTCTAAAAATTCTTGATTCTCTAGCAATCCAAAATGTGCAAGCAAGTCTGCCTTGTTCCAACATTTTTCAGGATAATCCGTAATACACCCCATAATCTCATTTGCCTCTATATCACTAAAGAGTTCCTGCATTGTCTCTTTGGCTTTTGCATTAAACTCAAACCCAATATCACAATAAAGGAGCAAATCTCCCTCTTGAATTTGCTCTAATGCCATTAAAATCACTCGAGGCTTCCAACACCAATACCCAAACCCGCGCGTGGATATCCTCTCACCTCTTACATTAGTCGTATAAAATTTATCCTTGAAATATTCCACAAACTCTAAGGGCAAGCTTGCTTCTGTGTAGATAAAAATATTATCAAACACCCCCAAAGATTCCGCTTGTTGTTTAAAGCGACAGATAGAGATTCCAAGCCTTGTATCTCCAAAGCTAACTAAAATAGGCTTTTTGCCCCCCCCCCCCGCAGAACTACATTAGACATTATTTCTCCTTTATATATTCTAAGCCAAGATTGTGGCGAAATTTAATAAAATGAAAACTAGATTGCAAGTTAGCTCCTTTATGATAGGAGCAAAACAATCTTTTCCTTAACCTACTTTAATTTTTCTTTGAGCAACTCATTCACTTTTGCAGGATTCACACCCTTTGCACTTTTCATCACTTGCCCAACAAAGAATCCTAAAAGCTTATCCTTGCCGCTTTTATACTCGGCGACTTTATCAACATTTGCATTCAAAACTTCCTCAATCACTGCTAAAATCGCTCCATCATCACTCACTTGCTCCAAGCCCATTTCCACAATGAGTTTATCCACATCTCCCCCGTGATTCTGCACTAGCACATCAAGGATTTCTTTCGCACTTTTTCCGCTAATTTTTCCCTCATCAATGCGTTTAACCAAAGTCGCTAGTGTAGCAGAATCCACACCACAATTTTGCAGATTATTCTCGCCTTTTAATCGCCCTAGAAGCTCTGTGGTTAGCCAAGTAACCGCACCCTTAGCACTCGCACCTAAGCGTAGCATATCCTCAAAATACAATGCCATTTCAAGCTCACCTGTTAGCACACTTGCATCACTTGCTTTAATGCCAAACTCCCGCACATATCTTGCGCGTTTTTCATCAGGCATTTCTGGAATCTCTCTCCCCTCTGCCATTAAGGCTTCATCAATAAATACAGGCAATAAATCCGGATCTGGAAAATAACGATAATCCGCCGCTTCCTCTTTGCCACGCATAGAACGCGTTGTGCCTTTTGCGGTGTCAAAGAGTCGCGTTTCTTGCACAACCTCCTTATCATATTTACCATCTTCCCACGCTTCAATTTGTCTTTCTACTTCGTATTCAATTGCTTTTTGGATAAACTTAAAAGAATTAAGATTCTTAATTTCTACGCGCGTGTAAAGATTGGAATCCCCTTTGGGACGAATGGAAACATTCGCATCACAGCGGAAACTCCCCTCCTGCATATTCGCATCAGAAATTCCCAAAAATCGCACAATAGAATGCAACTTCTTAAGATAAGCAATTGCCTCATCGCTGCTCCGCATATCCGGCTCACTGACGATTTCCAAAAGCGGAGTGCAAGCACGATTCAAATCTACTTTAGAATAATGGCTTTCGTGAATATTTTTACCTGCGTCCTCCTCCATATGCGCACGCGTTACACCAATGATTTTTTTTTCTCCATTGACTTCAATCTCAATTTCTCCTCGCCCTACGATTGGAATCTCAAACTGACTGATTTGATAGGCTTTGGGTAAATCCGGATAAAAATAATTTTTACGCGCAAAAACAGAATTTTGATTAATTTTCGCATTAATGGCTACGCCAAAAGAAATTGCTTTTTTCACAACCTCACGATTCAACACTGGTAATGCGCCGGGCAATCCTAAGCAAGTAGGACAAACATTTTTGTTCGGCTCTTCGCCAAAACTCGTTGCACAAGCACAAAAAATCTTTGTTTTAGTATTTAGCTGGACATGCACTTCAAGCCCAATGATAGTTTCATAAGCACTCATTCAATTAACCTTATTGTTAAATTCGTGTGCATTTTATCGTGTTTTGCTTTAAAAAGGATTGATAAAAAAAGGAAAGAATCTTAAGAAAATAGAGTAAAGTAAAAGTGGCCGGGAGAGAGGGATTCGAACCCCCGGAGGTATGACCCTCAACGGTTTTCAAGACCGCCGCTATCGACCACTCAGCCATCTCCCGAAACAATTTAAAATTAAAATGGAGGCGACACCCAGATTCGAACTGGGGAATCAAGGCTTTGCAGGCCCATGCCTTACCGCTTGGCTATGTCGCCATTCGTGGTGCCCGAGGCCGGACTTGAACCGGCATGGACGCAATGTCCGAGGGATTTTAAGTCCCTTGTGTCTACCATTTCACCACCCGGGCGTTGAATTACAGCTAAACTACTTTTATGATTTTAAATGGAGCGGGAGACGGGGATCGAACCCGCGGCCCCAACCTTGGCAAGGTTATGCTCTACCACTGAGCTACTCCCGCATAAAAGTGAGAGCAAAATTATAGCGACGCTTTTAAAAAAAATCAAGATATTTTAGAAAAAAATGATAAAATTGCAAAATTGGTTGAATAATTATCATTTACAAAACAACAAGGAATCACAATGAAACAAAACCTTTCCATTTTATCCAAATGCTTTGGAGTCTTAATTTTATGTCTTGGAATAGAGACTATGGCTTTAGATTTCACTTATCAAACTTTCCTTATCCCTACCGCGCAAGCCAAAATATTAAATCAAGCCACAGATAAAACCTCTTCCAATCCCCAAACCCTACTTTTTGTTGCAAATTCCAAAGAGGGAATTCTTTATGCTGGCAATCAGGATTTAGGTCGCTGCACACCTTTGTTGCAAGACAAACTAGAATCGCAAAATGAACCTATCACTCTAAAAGAGGGGATACTTGAATGTAAAAATCTAGCCTTAAAGGTTGAAAATGGCGCAATCCTAGGTGCGCTAACCGCTACACAAAACTTTAGACTAAACCTCAAGCTGATAGATTCTATGGTTTTGCGACAACAAGAAATAACCTACCAATATCCAAAAAACTCTAAACAAGCCAAAAATGCCTTAATCTCTACGCAATTTCATTGTTCCAACGATTCAAAAACACAAAAAATCTTGCAATCTGTGTATCAAGAATCTTTTGATTGCAAAAACGCCAAAGAGGTATTTTTGAAAAATTCACAAGATTCCATACAAAACTACTTTAAAGAAATGCTACAAACAAACGACAAAGAAAAAGTGGCGAAAGGAATAGAAAAATACCTACAAACTTCGCCATTTGAAGAATACAAGGGAGAATCTTTATATTATTTTGATAACAATCTACTTGTATTTCTTAAAAGCAATTATCTTTACACAGGAGGCGCACACGGAATCTCTAGCAAATGGGGCGTCATTGTATCTAAAGAAAAGGGAATCCTTCCTCTAAACACAATATTGGATTCCAATAATGGAGAGCTAAAAAGCCTTTTGTGGCAGGAATACCAAAATTATCTCAAAAGCGTGAAAGCAGAAGCCTTTGTGGATTTTGAATCCTTTAGGGTTTCAGATGTTATTTTGTTGGATTATGATTCTTTTGTTTTTCTCTATCAACCTTATGAAATTATGCCCTATGCCTATGGCATTGTTGAGCTTAGAATTCCACTAGAGCAAATGGGGAAATTTGGTAATTTTGCCAAAACACCGCTAGAATCTTTGTTTGTAAAATAATGTAAATAAATTTGCTATAATAAGCATCATTAAGGCAAGGAAATAAAATGAAATGGATTTTGTTTAGCTTATGGATTGGACTTTGTTTAGGATTTCTTGGGTGCGAAAAGCAAGAACATCAAGCAATTCAAGACTCCATAGAACAAAAACAAGAAATCTTAGAAAATCTTGTGCTAAAAAGCAACGATGACACAGAACTGATTGTCAATCAAAAACTACCAAAAAATCAAAGTAACTTTAAAAACATTGAACCAAAAAAAGAAAATATTTTTAAAAATCTCATCATTACTTCTCACCATGAAAATCTCAAAGTTTTACTATTTTTCACGACTTGGTGCGACCCTTGCAAAGGCATTTTGCCTCATTTAGAAAACCTCAAAAAACAATTTGATAACCAAATTGCACTCTATGGAATCCCAGTGGATGATTTGGTGGGTGAAGTAGAAAATTTCAAAGGTATAATGCAGGTTTTTAGCGAAGAAAATAAAGTTGAAATACCTATGATTTTGGATGAAAACCGCACGAAACTCTTTAACGCACTTGGTGGGCTTGAAGGCGTGCCGCTGATTGCTTTATACGATAAAGACGGAAAATATATTATCCATTATCTAGGCGCGATTCCAGAGGAAATGATTGAATTTGACCTCTCACAAAATCTAGCAAAAATAAAGGCACAATAATGCTTGGAATATTCAAAAAAACCCTGCAAAAAACTACACAAAATATTCGTGATTTGCTTCCAAAAACTCATAAAAAGCTTGACAAGGAAACATTAGAGGAAATCCTAATTGCAACTGATATGGATTATGAACTCATTGAAATGATATTAAGCCCACTTGGCGAGCAAATCAGCCGCAATGAGCTTGAAGTCGCTCTACTTAGGCTTTTCCGCAAGGAAAGCTATTATGATAAAGTGCAAGCTAAAATCATAGAAGAAAAACCTTGTGTAAATCTCATCGTGGGTGTCAATGGCGCGGGTAAAACTACAACAATCGCCAAACTAGCTCATCTCTATCAAAAACAAGGCAAAAGTGTGATTCTAGGTGCGGGGGATACTTTTAGAGCCGCCGCAATTGAACAACTTAAGCTATGGGGAGAGAAATTGAATCTCCCTGTCATTGCGTCCAAAATCGGACACGACCCCTCTGCAGTTGCCTTTGATACGATTACTTCCGCAGTTGCAAAAAACCTAGATATAGCCCTGATTGATACAGCGGGGAGATTGCACAATCAAAGCAATCTGCAGCAAGAATTACAAAAAATTATGCGTATTTGTGATAAGGCAAAATCGGGTGCTCCACACCAAAAAATTCTTATTTTAGACGGCACTCAAGGCACTTCTAGCCTAGAACAAGCAAAAGTATTTAGCCAAACACTAGGCGGGATAGATGGTGTGATTATCACCAAATTAGATGGCACGAGCAAGGGCGGAGCGATTTTTAGTATCCTCTATACTTTACGCGTCCCTATTTTGTATATTGGCATAGGCGAAAAAGCAGAAGATTTAATTGTTTTTGACGAAGAAGAATACAT
>NZ_CATKCB010000192.1:0-7065 GCF_949747025.1 Helicobacter sp. UBA3407
ATAAATAAAATTTTAAAAGAATGAGGATTTTTCCCAAAAAACTTGAAGTCAAGAGTTTATTATTTATAACTTATTCATAATTGTTTGGTATAATGCGCTGAATCTTTTAATTTTGGGAGTATTTAGATGAAAAAATATTTGAAAAAAATCTCTGACCCAAGAATCGTTGGTGCATTTAGTAAAAGTGGTTTAGGATTAGCTGCTGTGCTTCTTATTGTAGGTTGTGATAGCCCACAAGAAACAGACAAAAGTGGTATTCAAGAAGCAACCAAAAGAGGTGCAACCGTTACGATTGAGCGGCAAGCCGATGGAAGTTATAAAATTCTTGACGAAGTGCCAAGTGCGCAAACACGAGTGATTTTGCGCGAAAATGGAACGGAGCGAATCCTAAGTCAAGCAGAAATTGACCAAATTATCGCAGAAGAAAACAAAAAAATAGAAGCAGGCACTTCACAACTTACCAACCCAACAGGCGCAGGATTATCTCTAGGGGAAACGATTTTAGCAAGTGCAGCAGGTGCGATTTTGGGAAGTTGGATTGGAAGCAAGCTTTTCAACAATCAAAACTATCAAGCCCAACAAAGAACAAGTTATAAAACCCCACAAGCTTATGAACGTTCTCAAAGCTCTTTCAAGCAAAATGCAAATGCAAGAACAGGAACAACAGCAGGAAAAAGTGGGTTTTATTCTCCAAACAACACAGGTTCTACGCAGAATCGCTCCACAACAAGCACAAGACAAAGTTATGGTGGCTAAAAATGCAGATTTTGAATACGCAACCGCTTAATAATGCAGATTTGGAGGACTTGGGACTTAGTTGGCATACCGATGTAGATTCTACGCCTTATGTCAGTGATGAGATTGTAGAAATCAGTGAGGAAGAAGCGCAAGGATTCTACAATGCTGCAAATGAGCTTTATGATATGTATGCAGAAGCAGGGCAATATGTCATAGATAATGATTTGTTTTTTGAGCTTGGAATCCCATTTAATCTTGTGGAGGCTATTGAGCGAAGTTGGGAGGAGGAAGTGCATTGGCATCTGTATGGGCGCTTTGATTTAGCAGGAGGATTGGACGGCAATCCTATTAAGTTGCTAGAGTTTAATGCAGATACTCCTACAATGGTATATGAAAGCGCAATCGTTCAATGGGCACTTTTAAAGAAAAATGGATTCAAAGAATCTTTGCAATTTAACAATCTTTATGAGGCATTGGGAGATAATTTTAAACGAATGATTACTCTAGGAGAGGATATTTCCCATTTTAATGAAATTTATGAGGGTTGGAAGATTCTCTTTTCTAGTATTGCTGGAAGTGAGGAGGAGGAGCGCACCGTCAAACTCTTAGAAGTAATCGCAAAAGAAGCGGGATTTGAAACAAATTTTTGCTATGCGCACGAGGCAACATTGAGCGAAACAGAAGGCTTGAGCCTTGAGGGTGTGAATTATGAGTTTTGGTTTAAGCTGATTCCTTGGGAGAGTATCGCAGTAGATGAGCCGGAATTAGCGCAGCTGATGACTGCTATGATTGCAAACAAAAATACAATCTTTTTGAATCCTGCTTATACCTTAATGTTTCAAAGTAAGCGAATGTTGAAGATTCTATGGGATTTGTTTCCCAACCACCCCCTATTGCTTGAAACTTCCTACGAGCCACTCAATCAAAAGCAGGTTAAAAAACATGCCTTTGGAAGGGAGGGAGAGAGTGTAAGCATTTTGGACGCACAAGGAAAGATTCTCAAAAGTTGTAGCGGAGAGTATGACAACTATCCCGAAATTTATCAGGCTTTTGCAACGCAAAATCATCATAATGGAAGCCTTTATCAGCCCAATGTTTTTTATGCTTATGAAGCTTGTGCATTGGGCTTTCGCAAGGGTGGGGAGATTTTGGATAATATGTCCAAATTTGTAGCACATAAGATTAGGTAAGACAAAATGCAAGGCTGTTTTTTGGGGTTTTTAAAATTGTTGTATAGCTTTTAGCTATGGTATTTGTTAAGGAAAAAAATGGAATCTTTAAATCATCTCAATAGCGTTAATGACTTCAATGAAGCAAAACAAGTTATTCCCGGTGGCGTCAATTCTCCTGTTCGCGCCTTTAAAAGCGTGGGCGGCACGCCACCTTTTATTGCTAACGGGCGTGGAGCTTATTTAATTGATGAGGACGGAAATCGTTACATTGATTTTGTGCAAAGTTGGGGACCTTTGATATTTGGTCATTGCGACAAGGACATTGAAGAAGCGGTGATAGAGTCCGTGAAAAAAGGCTTGTCTTTTGGCGCACCCACGACTTTAGAAACAGCACTTGCTAAGGAAGTCATTAGCATTGTAGAGGAAGTAGAAAAAATCCGTTTCGTTTCAAGTGGAACAGAAGCAACAATGAGTGCGATTCGTCTTGCGCGTGCCTTTAGTGGCAGAGAGGATATCATCAAGTTTGAGGGTTGCTATCACGGACATAGTGATTCTTTGTTGGTCTCTGCGGGAAGTGGAATGGCAACCTTTGGCAATCCTAGCTCACCGGGTGTGCCACAAGATTTCACGCAACATACATTAGTCGCGCAATACAACGATTTAGCAAGTGTGGAATCCTGCATTACTCTAAGTCAAAAGCAAGGTAAGGGTGTCGCTTGCGTGATTGTTGAACCCATAGCGGGTAATATGGGACTTGTGCCAAGCGAAGTGGAGTTTTTGGAGGGTTTGAGAATGCTTTGCGATAAACACGGGATTCTATTAATCCTAGATGAAGTAATGAGTGGTTTTCGGGCGAGTTTGTGCGGTTCGCAATCCTTTTATAAAGTGCGAGGAGATTTGGTAACCTTTGGCAAAGTTATTGGAGGTGGAATGCCTGTGGGCGCATTTGGCGGGAGAGCGGAGATTATGGATTTGCTTTCCCCCAAAGGCGCAGTTTATCAAGCAGGAACTTTGAGCGGAAACCCTGTGGCAATGAGTGCGGGACTCGTTTCATTGCGCAAACTAAAAGAAGATTCCAAAATCTATGAGAGATTGGAGGGCTTAGCCTTAAAACTGACGCAAGGGTTGAAAAGTCTTTGTGCGGAGTTTCAGATTCCTTTGCAAACTTGCGTGCGCGGAAGTATGTTTGGATTCTTTTTTAACGATAAAAAGGTGAGAAACTTCCAAGACGCACTCAAGAGTAATACAGAAATGTTTGCGCGCTTCCATCAAGGAATGTTGAATAAGGGAGTTTATTTTGCCGCTTCGCAGTTTGAAACAGGATTTATTTGTGCTGCAATGAATGAGGAACTCATTGAGGGCGTATTGGAACGAGCACGAGAGGTTTTGTTGGAGATTCACACTTATGGTAAGTAAGCAAGATTTGCAATTCAATGAGGATATGGGTAACCAAACGCAAAAATCCAATCAGGGGGAATCGCAGAGTGAGGATTCCAAGCCCAAAGAGGAATTAAAATACAAAGATGCTCTGTTAGCTTATTCTAATGCAGCATTAGGAATCTCAATGGTTGTTGCTGTGCTGATTGGGGTAGGGATTGGCTATGGCTTAGAATCACTCTTTGGCGTGCGCTGGCTTTTTTGGCTGGGCGTTGTATGGGGAGTGTGTGCAGCAATTTTGAATGTCTTTAAAGCCTACAAGCGTCAAAAGCGCGAATTAGATGAACTTGCAAAAGACCCAAAATATGCCTACAATGCAAACAATCCAAAAGCATTTGATGATGAAGATGATGATTAAAGGCAAATGAAAAAGCTCTTTTTGTTTTTTGTATTTGCTGGATTAGTTTGTTTTTACTTTTGGATTGGCTTTGGCGGAATCTTTGCGCTCAATTTCACCTTTGCGATTCTGTCTTTTGCATTAATTGTTTCTATTGTGTTTTATGTGCAAAAGCGTAAGATTCAAGGCTTAATTCAAAATGCAAGTCAAGAGGAATTGGAAGCCTTAAGCGAAGCCTATAAAAGTAAGCAAGAAAGGGCGCAAGAGGAGGAAGAGGAATTTTGGGGAGAATTGCGACTACAAGAGGATTCCAAAGCTCCCACACAATCTCCACAAGTAGAATCGCAAGAGGACTTCAAGCCTACAAAAACGCGCTTTTGGCAAAATTTCAGTGCGCAAAATGCCAAAACAGGTGCGAAAATGTTTTTTTATCCTTTGCGACTTTTTGTGTATGGATTCCTTGTCGTTGGAATCTTGTTCCTTATTTCGCACCAAATCTTTGATTCTTTTGCCTTTTTGGGTGGCTTAATCTTTGCAAATGTCTTGGTTGTATCGTTTCTTTTTGTGAAAGACTGATTTTTTATGTGATACTTTAGGATTCCTCCTCCTCAAAATCATTTTTGCCCCGTGCAATAAAAAGAATACGCGTTCCGCTAAAATCAAAATGTTCGCGCAAGAAATTCACCAAATACCGCTTATAGCTAAAATGTAAGCTTTTAGGACGATTCATAATCAGCGCAATTTGTGGGGGCTTGATTTCAAATTGCGTTGCATAATAGATTTTTACGATTTTCCCGTGGTCGCTAGGGAGCGGGTGGTGCTTGGTGGCTTCCTTGAGGATTGCATTAAGCTTTGCAGTTGGAATCCTAAAGGCAAAATTGCGATAAACTTTTAGGATTTCTTCCTCTAGTTTTTGGATATGGCGACCATTTTTGGCAGAAATTGTAAGAATCGGGGCATATTCTAAGAACTTAAAGCGCAACTTAAAATCCTCTAAGATTCCTTTAAAATCCTTGTGCGCAATGTCCCATTTGTTTAAAACAACAATCACACCAAGCTTGTATTCATCTATCAATCCCGCAATTTTCTCATCTAATTCTACAAAAGGCGCAGAAGCATCAAGCACCAAAAGCGCAATATCTGTGCGCCCTAGCACCTCACGCGTGCGTTGCAAGGCAAATTTTTCCAAGCCCTCAATCTTGCCTCTTTTTCGGATTCCAGCAGTATCTACGAAATTGACTAATTGCCCTTTGATTTCTCCTTTTTCATCTACAGGGTCTATGGTCGTCCCAGCAATAGGGGAGACGATAGCGCGTTCGCCCCTAAGCAAAGCATTCAATAATGAACTTTTCCCTACATTGACGCGCCCGATGATTCCGATATTAATTAACTCTTCTTGCGCTTGCTGTGTGGAATCCTCGCAATCTTCTTGTAAAAACTCTAAACCCTCCTCTAAATCCTCTTGCGTTTCTTGATTGAAAAACTGCTCTAATGCGTCATTCTTAAGAGCCGATAGAATCGCGTTTTCAAGCTCTAGGATTCCGCGATTATGAGAAACGGAGACAAAAAACATTTGTTTTGCGCCAAACTCCATAAACTCCCACGCATTTTGTTTTTCTCTGTCATTATCAATCTTATTAACTACCAAAAAAATATTAGGATTTTTGCGCTCAAGAGAGTAAAAAATCTCTTTGTCTATTGCTTGGGGGGCGGTTTTGCCATCTACAAGATACAAAATCAAATCCGCATTTTCACCTGTTTGCAGAGAATGCTTTGAGACGTTTTGAAACAAAGCATCTTTGCTCTCTAATCCGCCGGTATCCAAGAGTAAAAAGGGCAAGTTTTGCAGAGAAATTGTTGCCTTTTTGACATCACGTGTCGTGCCTGCAATCTCTGAAGTAATCGCAATTCTTTGTTTGCAAAATCGGTTGAACAGCGAGCTTTTACCCGCATTGGGACGCCCGATAATCGCAATGCTTCCATAAAATTTATCCATTAAAAACCTTTAAATTAAAGTCTGATTTTACTTTAAGCTACGCACCTTTGTCAAATCTTTAGCTAAATTTTAGGCATAAGATTTTACGATTCTGCCAAAAATTTATGGAACGAATAATGGAATCTAATAAGCAAGCAATTCTTGCAATGCTTTTAGCAGGATTGCTTTTTACCGCTATGGGAATGTTTGTCAAAGTGCTTACACCAAACTTACCTGCCATAGAAGTGGCTTTTGCTCGGAATTTCTTTGGTCTGCTTTGGGTTCTTGTTGCCTTAATACTTAACCCTCCAAAAACCAAGCAAGGTGGCAAGCCTTTTATTCTCTTTTTTCGTGGATTTGCAGGAGGAAGTGCGATGATGGCATATTTTTATAATATGTCTGTAATGCCTTTAGGCACGGCTTTTGCATTTTCTTATACTTCGCCTATTTTTTTGGCACTTTTGAGTATGATTTTTATTCACGAGCGCGTGTCCTTAAGGATTTGGACAGCTATTTTTATGGGATTTGGCGGAATCTTGCTTATCTCCAATCCTCAAAGCATTGATTTAAGCTTTTTTGGATTCTTAATCGGAATTTACAGCGGGATTGGTGCAGCACTTGCGTATCTTTCTGTTGCAGAACTTGCCAAGAACTATGACCCGCGCATTATTATTGGTTCTTTGATGCTAAGTGGTTCTATTTTGCCGCTTTTAATGCAGTTTGTGCCTTATGAGAACTATCCTATCGCGTTATTTAAACCTTTTGTAATGCCGAACTTGCAAGAATGGGGGCTGATTTTTGGGCTTGGGGTCGTCTCTATGTATGCGCAAATTTATATGACCAAAGCTTATAGTTTAGGGAATCCACCAATGATTGGAGCGATTTCTTATGTTACAATCTTTATGGCAACTTTAGCGGGAATTATTCTAGGAGACCAAGTGCCACACGGCTTAGTTATCATTGGTATGATTTGCATTGCGTGCGGTGGAATCTTGGCTGCATTTTCAAGAAAATACAAAAAAGCAAAATGAGTTTGAATGTGTGATGAACCACCGCGACACTTTTATGCTATAATTCTGCCATTATTTAAATTATAAAGAGGGTTGATGTTTCACATTGTCTTTAATGCTGATGAAAATTACATAAAATACAATGCAGTTTTGATGATGAGTATTATTAAAATTGCATTGAAACAAACTTGCAAACAAGAGGCAACTAAAATCTCTCCCCCCCCCCGCAAGACTCTAGTGAGCAAGGCTATTGCTTCCATATTTTGAGTGATTCTCTTTCGCTCTGTACGCAAAACAAACTTCAAGAGCTTGAAAAAGAACTCAACGCTCTTTATCCTTGTCGTATTCTCATACATTTTCTTAGTGGCGAGGAGTTTAAGGATTCACCCAAATGGG
>NZ_CATKCB010000193.1:0-3357 GCF_949747025.1 Helicobacter sp. UBA3407
AGATTCCTTAATCTACATTTAATGCTTGATTTACTGCTATTCTCTGTATTTCTAGGGCGAATTAAATAAAGCTTTCTCTTGATTTCAAATTACGATAATATTTCGTATATAAATTAATAATTTAAGAAAATATGCCGTAATATTGCGATTGTAAATTTTAAATTTCGCCCAATAAGGAGCAGTAATGAAATATTGGATATGTGTATGCAAGAAATATGATGAGGATTGGCAGGAGGAATATAATGCAGAGTGGGAATGGTGGAAAAATGGCGAGGATGGCGATAGAGTACTATGCTATCAAACTTCAGCGCATAGATTCACGGCAGAACTTGAGGTAAGCGAGAAATTTGAGGCAAATAGCAAAAATGAAGCTTGCATTTAAGCGCAAAACTAGAGTGCCTTTAGATAACATTAACACAAGATAAACATTATCAGCGGATTTTTGATTTTAACGCCGATAAATATTCGCCTTTTACTGCGAATAAAAGCAATTTATTCTATGGGACATTTTTCACCACGACAAAAGAACAATTTGAATATATTTGCTCATTAGCACAATGCAATGAATAATTTTTTCTCTACCATTGCAAAATTTGCTTAGTAGAGATTCTAAAATGAAATCCACCGCGTCATTGCGAGCAAGTTTAAAAACTTGCGTGGCAATCCACAATCTAAACCAAAAGTAAATAAACAATGGAATCGTAAAACCATTAGCAAGATTTTAGATTATGGATTGCTTTATCGTTACACTCCTCGCAATGACAGAAATGGGCGCAAGGATGCGGTGGATTTCCTTATTTATCCCGTTAGTGCAATACACTCAATCTCTACCAAAGCACCTTTGGGCAATGCTTTCACTGCTACCGTGCTTCTAGCGGGTTTATGCTCCCCGAAAAATTCCGCATAGATTGCATTCACAAGCACAAAATCGTCCATATTGTTTAAAAAAATCGTAGTCTTTACAACATTTTGCAAACTACTTCCACCTGCTTTTAAAACCTCACTAAGATTACTAAGCACTTGCCTCGTCTGCGCCTCAATCCCCTCAACCAATGCTCCCTGCGGAGTCAATCCGATTTGTCCTGAAGTATAAATAATTCCTTGCGCCTTGATTGCTTGAGAATAAGGACCAATGGCTTGGGGCGCATTTTGTGTCGCAACCACTTCTAACATTGAAAATCTCCTTTACTTTATTGTTTAAATGTTATAAAATTATAGCTAAATTTAAATTTTAAGGAAAATCTATGAAATCAATTTTGAGATTCCTACTCGCTACTTTTTGTATTAGCACACTTGCAAATGCGGACAATTTCGTGCAAGCCACTAGCCCCGCTACTGAACCAAAAGTCATCGTTAAAGTCCCCCCACTCACACCTTTTGATGAAACCTTGCAAAGAGAAATGCAAAAATACCCTCAAGATTCTATGTTTTTTGTAGATGGAAAAACAGGCAAGATTCTTTCTGTCAATAAAACTCCAAGTGTAAAATCTAGCGGAGCAAATCCGGGCAAATTTTATCCAAGAGATGAAGTAAAACCAAAACCTAATGAAATAGCTCCCTACAAGATACAAGAAGAACGTATAGATTTATTATAAAACAAGGCAATGAATGATAGAAGTTGAATTTTTAGGACCTCTTGGCAATAAGACTTTCAAGAGCCAAGCAAAAGACTTTCACGAATTAAAACAAGAATTACAAGTGATTCCAGACTTAAAAGATTGGCTAAAAGATTGCGCCATTGCCTTAAATAACGAAATCGTTACCTCATTGGACACCCCGATTAAAAAGGGCGATAAAATCGTGTTATTGCCTCCCGTTTGTGGTGGATAAATGCAAACCCAAATTGATGGATTAGAAATTTTTGAAGGCGCATTGGACACTGCGGCAATTTATAAAGATTGGATTACTCTAAGCGCACAAGCCAATTTGGGAGCTAATGCAATTTTTACCGGAATCGTGCGCGCAGAAAATAGCTACGAGGGCTTAAGTTTTGATATTTATCTTCCACTGCTAGAACAATGGTTCTTGGGCTGGGTGAAAAAAGCCCTTGAAAGCGAAGTTTTGCTTAGAATGGCGCATTCTAAAGGCGATGTTTTAAACCACCAAAGTTCCTATATGGCTGGGATTTTTAGCCCACAAAGACGCGCAACGTTAGAGATTTTTGGAGATTTCATTGAGGATTTCAAACATCGTGCTCCTATTTGGAAATATGATTTGAAAAATGGACAAAGAATCTACGCAAAAGAGCGCAGTCATAGACTACCCCATAGCGGAATCCTAAGCTAAAAATGAAAATAGTCGCATTTACAGGAAATTCCAATAGCGGCAAAACAACCCTTATTGAGAAGTTATCCCTGCACCTAAAGACGCAAAATAAACGCGTAGGAATCATCAAACACGACCCAAAGGATAAGGCAATGTTTGATGTTGAGGGCAAGGATTCTGCACGTTTTTACCAAACGGGTGCTGATGTCGCAATTTTAGGGGCAACGCAAAGTACCTTGCGATTCCACAAAGCCTTAAGCATAAAATCCCTTGTGGGACAATTTGTAGATTATGATTATCTTTTTGTAGAGGGCTTAAAAACATTGCCCTTTCCTAGAATCTGTGTTGCTAGAGATTCCTTTGATACGCGATTCCTGCCTTATATTCAAGCCATTGCGACAGATTCTAGTATTCCTAACCTAGAATCCTACGCCCTACCCCTTTTAAATCTGAATAATACCTTAGAAATTTTAGAATGGATTGATATAAACATAAAGGAATCTTAAATGATAGAGACAACAAAACAAAAAGCAAAAATCGGTATTTTAACCCTATCCGATAGAGCAAGTGCGGGAATCTATGAGGATATATCAGGCAAAGCAATTAAGGAAACTTTGGAGCAATACTTAATCACGCCATTTGAATGTGTTTATCGTGTGATTGGGGACGATTTGGAGGAGATTAAGCATAATCTAATAGAACTAGCCGATAGGGAATTTTGTGATTTGATTATAACAACAGGTGGGACAGGACCAGCACCACGTGATGTAACACCGGAAGCCACAGAGGCAGTTTGCCAAAAAATACTTCCGGGATTCGGTGAGTTAATGCGCCAAGTAAGTTTAAAATATGTCCCAACCGCTATTCTTTCGCGTCAAAGCGCAGGTGTGCGGGGTAAAAGCCTAATCGTCAATCTGCCCGGCAAACCAAAATCTATCCGCGAATGCCTAGACGCAGTTTTTCCTGCGATTCCCTATTGTCTTGATTTAATCGGTGCAAGTTACCTTGAAACAGATGAAAAGATTATCAAAGCATTCCGCCCAAAGGCATAACATAAAGATGACTTTCTGCTGTCCTTACGAGCGAACCAAT
>NZ_CATKCB010000194.1:0-4822 GCF_949747025.1 Helicobacter sp. UBA3407
AATCATTTGTTGTTGTGTGTCCTCGCGAGACTTCATAGAAGTTGTAGCACACACTTTATCCTTGCGAGAACTGCAACGCAATTCTTTCACCGCTTCCTTACAAAAACCTAAAGGTTTTTGTGGCGTGCATTTGCGATTCTACCCTGCGTCATTGTGAGAATGCGTAGCGTTCTTGGCAATCTACAATCTCGTGAAAATAGAATCTCACAGAAATTTTTACAATACAATCGCAAAAACTAAAAAGCTACATTTCACAACAACTATGTTACTATTTTATCCAGTCAAACAATAATTTTGCAAAATCCGATTCTTTTGTTTGCAATTCTTACAAACTTCCGATACACTGAAACCTAAAAACAAGGAAAAATAATGGGATTAAACCTACTCTATTGCGCGGCACAAGTAGGACTTGAAGCAAAAATCGTGGAAGTAGAAGTAAGCTTTACGCGTGCATTGCCCTCTTTTAGCATTACAGGGCTTGCGGGTAATGCGATTCAAGAATCCAAACAACGCGTGCAGTCCTCTTTGCTCGCAAACAACTTTAAATTTCCTCCGCTCAAAATCAATGTTAATCTTTCTCCATCGGATATCCCAAAGCAAGGAAGTTTTTATGACTTGCCTATTGCCTTGCTTATCGCACTCAATGGCACTTGCGACCTCAACGAAATCACGCAACAAAATACAGATTCCAAACCCCCAAAAATCTTTGCCTTTGGAGAACTTGGGTTAGATGGGCGTATCAAGGATAGCCCCTCTATCTATCCTCTACTTTTTTCTCTGTTAAGCAAGCAATCCAATTCCCTCTTTTTATTGCCCAAAGTTGCACAAGAATTTTATTCCAAGCTTCCAAACCTTAAAGCCTATTATGTAGATTGCCTCCAAGACGCCATTGCAACTTTACAAAACTTACCGCCTTTAGAATCGCACTCTTGCGACTTACCTTTTTTGCATCAAGAAATTGCGGGAGAAAAATATTATTACACACAAGAATTTCCACTTGATTTTTATGATATTATTGGACAGGAACGCGCCAAACGCGCCGCACTCATCGCAGCTTGTGGATTCCACAATCTCTTGCTTGAAGGCAGTGCCGGGAGTGGCAAAAGTATGATTGCTACAAGGATTCCTTATATTTTGCCGCCTTTGAGGCTCTATGAAATCTTGCAAATGGCTGCCAACACACTTGAAATCTCTCCGCATAGACCCTTTCGTAATCCACACAATAGCGCAACCAAAGCTGCTATTTTGGGAAGTGCCGTGGGGCAAAATATCAAGCCGGGTGAAATTGGTATGGCACATCTTGGAGTTTTGTTTTTAGACGAGTTACCCCACTTTCCAAAAAGCGTTTTGGAATCCTTGCGCGAGCCATTGCAAAATCATTATTTTACTATTTCGCGCTTGCAGGCAAAAATCACTTGTCCTACAAATTTTATGTTTATTGGTGCGATGAATCCTTGCCCTTGTGGCAATCTCTTAAGCCTTAGCAAGGAGTGCCGCTGCAACCAAAAAGAAATTAACGCCTATAAAACCAAAATTTCCGAGCCATTTTGGGATAGATTGGATTTATTTGTGCAAATGCAAGAGGGCAAACAAAGCGCACATAGAGTGAATTCTCTTACCTTGCAAGATTTCATTTTACAAGCCTTTTTGTTCCAAAAACAGCGCGGACAAACTTGCCTTAACTCCCGCTTACAAGGCGCAGAATTAGAAAAATATTGCGTGTTAGATTCTAAAACAAAAGAAACACTAGAAATTGCTTGCGAAAAATTCGGAATCTCCAAGCGCGGACGCGATAAAATCTTGCGTGTAGCGCGCACGATTGCGGATTTAGACTCCTCTGCAAAGATTCAAAAAGAACATTTGTTAGAATCTCTAAGCTTCCGCAAAATATGATTATCTGCCTTGTCATTGCGAGATTCTGTAAGGAATCGTAGCAATCTATAATCTTGCATATAGGAATCTTTACAACGAAATCTTTTGAGTATGCTTGATTATGGATTGCTTCACTACGCTTGTAAGGACGCGAGGATAAGTTTTTAGAATCTCAAAGACGAGACTCCACTTTATCGTTATATTTTAGTAGAATTTTTACGCGAAGCATTGATTTTTTTACTTTCTTGCAAAAAATTTGACGCGCTATCTGCATTGCCTTTAAAAAGCTTTTCTGGCACATAGATTCTAAACTCTCTGTGGAGTCTTTTAGATTTTGAGGAAAGTTTAACTTACTTTTTTCTGCGCTCATCATTGATTTTTTGGACTTTGATTAGCACTTCTACCATTGCTTGATACAATGTCTCTGGAATCTCCATATCCAAATCTACATCTTTATACAAAGCACGCGCTAAAGGGGGATTTTCTATGATTGGGATTTCATATTCCTTTGCGACTTCTTTAATGCGCTGGGCTAAGAAATCTGCACCTTTGGCTAGCACACGCGGTGCGCGATCTTTTTCGCTATCATAGCGCAACGCAACTGCATAATGTGTAGGGTTTGTTACTACGACATCAGCACTAGGGAGATTCTGCATCATTCGCTTGCGCGCTGCTTGAAACATAAGGGAGCGAATCTTGCCCTTAATTTGTTGGTCTCCCTCCATATTCTTAAACTCATCTTTCACCTCTTGCTTACTCATACGCAAAGACTTAAAATACTGATAACGTTTAATCAGATAATCCACGCTCGCCATCACCATAAAAAACGCAAGCAGGATTCCAATCAAAATGATTGCTTTATCACGAAACCACAGCATTTGGTCGCCAATAGGAAACAGCGCAACGGTGGTTAGCTCGTGCATAAAACCAATAAACACAAAAAACGCGATAATAAAGGCAGTCATTACCTTAAAAGTAATCAAGAATCCATCAAGAAGTTTTTTAAGAGAGACAAGGTTCTTCATTCCACTAATAAAATTTAGCTTTTGCAATTTTGGCTGAATTGCCTTTGCGGTTAGCAAAAATCCACTTTGTGCGACATTGGCAATCACTCCGATAAGCATTAATGCTCCAAAAATTGGCGCAACTAGAAAGAGAATCTGAAAAATCAAAGAAATTGCGATAGATATTGCATTCTTTCGCGTCAAATCTTGGGAAAATTGCTGATAGATTTGCTCAAACACATTGCTCACACCCTGCACCCAGAAGCTAAAGCACAAAAAGATTAACACCAATCCCATAGTTAATCCCAAAAAGGCATTAACATCAGGACTTTTTAGGACATTTCCCTCTTCGCGCGCCTTTTCAATCTTGCGCGCGGAGGGGGCTTCGGTCTTTTCTTGTTCATCTGCCATTTAGCCTCCTTGTTAAGATTCCATTTGTTTGCACGCCTTTTGATAATCCTCTAACGTGTTAAGATTTAGTGTTTTGTCCTCATCTATCTCCACAAATTGCGCATTAATATTTTCCAAAAGTCTCATAAGTTTGTAATCTCCTTTCGCAATTTGCGCTTTAATCTTTGCAAGAGATTCTAATGTATAAATACCAAGCAAAGGGTGTATTTTTGTATTTTTAGCAAAAGTTGGTTTGGGATTTTTTGTGTAAGCTCGCCAAAGCATTGCAATGGAATCGCAATCCAAAAAGGGCGTATCAATGCTTATCACAAACACATCACATTGCAAAAACTCCAAAATACTCTGCAAACCAAAGATAGGTGCAAACTTGCTTTTAGGAATCTTGTGCCAATCTCTTGCGTCTGCTAAATGGATTTTTTGATTGAAATCCTTTCCCGCATTATCCGCATTCAAGGATAAATCTAAAATTGTAGCGATTCCAAAGGTATTTGGAATCTCAAATTTGGCAGAAAAATACAAACTCAAAAACCATTGTTGTAAATGTCTTGCTTGAAAGTTTGCCAAAGTCTCCTGCTTTTTTGAAACATTCGCATTGCCTATTAGCAAATCTTGCTTTAACTGCCCCATTCTTGTGCTTCTGCCACCGCACAAAAGGACACAAGGTATTGAAAATCTCATTTAGCAACCCCCAAAATATACAAAACCTAAAAATCCTATTTGAAGTTTTGGCAAAATTATAGCTTTTTTCCTGCACTTTTGGTAGGATTCTAAACTTTAAATGCGCAAGGAGTAAATGTGCTAGTAGATGGTTTTGGAAGAACCATTGATTATATGCGAATCAGCGTAACCGAACGATGCAATTTTCGTTGCGCTTATTGTATGCCAAACACGCCGATGAATTTAGGCGATGAAAACGAAGATGTACCGCTAGAATCTGTGTTAAACTTCATCAAGGTAGCCATTATACAAGGAGTTAAAAAAATCCGAATCACAGGCGGAGAACCGCTTTTGCGTTCCAAAATCGTTCCATTTATTGCACAAATCTGCGACTTTGCGCCACAAATTGATATTGCACTAACCACCAATGCCTTTTTGCTTGCTCCACTTGCCAAACCACTCAAAGATGCGGGATTGAAGCGCATTAATATTTCCCTAGATTCCTTGCAAAAAGATAGAATCCTTTGTATCTCCAAACGCGACGGATTAGAAAAAATCCTCAATGGCATTGAAGTAGCACATCAAGTCGGACTTAAAATCAAGCTTAATATGGTTCCACTCAAAGGAATCAATACGGACGAGATTCTCTCTATCTTGGAATATGGTATGAAACGTGGCATAATGGTGCGATTCATTGAATATATGGAAAATTCCCACGCTAAAGAAGGAATTATGGGATTAAAACTTGCCGAAATTTTAGCAAACATTCAAACAAAATATCCCACGCGGCTATTTGAAAAAGAAGTCATTGGACCTGCGACACTTTTTAAGATTCCACAACAAGAAATCAAAGCAAACTTAGGAGTGGAGCTAAATCG
>NZ_CATKCB010000195.1:0-1454 GCF_949747025.1 Helicobacter sp. UBA3407
GGATTCTATTTGCATTTTAAGCTCTGCTGCTGCTTCGTCAATCAAATCAATGGCTTTATCGGGCAAGAATCTATCTGTGATGTAACGATTAGAGAGTTTAGCAGCCGCTACTAATGCACTATCAGTGATGGTTACATTGTGGTGTGCTTCTAATCTCTCTTTGATTCCGCGTAAAATTTGCAAGGCTTCATTCACATTGGGCTCATTTAAAGTTATGGGTTGGAATCTCCTTTGCAAAGCAGCGTCTTTTTCAAAGTATTTGCGATATTCCTTAAGGGTTGTTGCGCCAATGGTGTGTAATTCTCCTCTAGCAAGGGCGGGTTTAAGAATGTTTGCAGCGTCCATACTTCCCTCACTCGCGCCTGCACCTACAATGGTATGGATTTCATCAATAAACAAAATAATATTTCCGCTTTTTTTGACTTCATCAATAACTTTTTTAAGTCTATCTTCAAACTCTCCGCGGTACTTTGCACCCGCAATCAAAGCACTCATATCAAGAGCAATGACGCGTTTATTTTGCAAAGATATCGGAACTTCTTTTTTTACGATTCTTTGCGCAAGCCCCTCTACAACCGCAGTTTTTCCAACCCCAGGTTCTCCAAGTAAAATCGGATTGTTTTTCGTCTTGCGGATAAGAATCTGCATCATATGGGTTATTTCTTCATCTCTACCGATAACAGGGTCTAGTTTGCCCTCAATGGCTTTTTGGGTTAAGTCAATGCCAAATTTTTCTAGCGATTCTAAATTCTCATCACCGCTTTGTGAGTCAATTTTCGCCCCTGCACGCATTGTTTCAAAAGTCCTTTTTAGCTCATTAATATCCAAATATTTGCTAAAAAGCTGTTTAATAGAATCGTGTTGTAATGCGCTTAGAATAAAAGTATCTAGTGCAATATAGGAATCTCCATTACTTATAGCCAAGCCATCAGCGGTATTAAGTAGTTCTTGTAGGTTTTTTGAGATTCTTAAATTTTCCTTGCTGACTTGGCTACTTTTGGGTAAATTACCTGCAAGACTTTTCGCTTCCAATTCTAATGCATTTTTATCGCAATTTAAGCGGTTAAGAGCTTGGTTTAATAAAGAGTTGGTATGTGTGAGCATTGCCCAAAAAAGATGAATCGGCTCAATTTCTTGATTTTTGTTATGCAATGCAAGAGAAGCCCCTTGTTCCAATGTTTCTTGTAAGGTATTGGTTAATTTTTCTAAGATATTCATAAAAACTCCTTGGTTTAAAATTGCCAAAATTATATAACTTTAGTCTTATATTGTCAAGTTTCATAATAATAATTTACTAATATTTTTTAAATAATTTTTATCAATTCTCTAAATCTTACCACTTTTTTCTTAGCCCCTCCCCCCTTTAACCTCCCCTTAAGTTTTCTTTGCTATAATTTTGCTTCCTTTTTTGCGCTAAAAATCTTTAGAGTAAAAATGTTCTTTAACTTTTGTAA
>NZ_CATKCB010000196.1:0-4724 GCF_949747025.1 Helicobacter sp. UBA3407
TAAATCATCTCAAAAGTCAAATCAAGCCCGGTATTACTTTAAAAGAATTAGACCAAATGGGAGAAGAAATGATTCTCTCCTGCGGAGCAACCCCATCTTTTAAAGGGCTTTATGGATTTCCCGGTTCCATTTGTATTTCTGTTAATGAAGTTATTATACACGGAATCCCAAATGATTATAAATTACAAGAGGGAGATATTGTAGGGCTTGATATTGGCACACAGCTCAATGGTTGGTATGGTGATGCGGCAATTACTTGCGGTGTAGGCAATATTTCTCAAAGCGACGAGCGGTTAATTGCTTGTTCTAGGGACGCCTTGTATTTTGCTATTAGTCAAATTAAAGTAGGTATGCATTTTAAAGAATTAAGTGCTCTGATAGAGCAATTTATTTTGGATTATGGTTATGTTCCTTTGCATGGTTTTTGTGGGCATGGAATCGGTAGAAAGCCTCATGAAGAGCCGGAGATTCCTAATTATTTGGAAGGAAAAAAAGCTAAGCAAGGTGATAAAATCAAAGAAGGAATGGTTTTTTGTATTGAGCCGATGATTTGTCAAAAGGAAAGCGAGCCTTTCATTTTGGAAGATGATTGGAGTGTAGTTTCGGTAGATGGATTAAGGGGGAGCCATTATGAACATACGGTGGCAATTATTAGGAATAAAGCTGAAATTTTATCTTTGGAATAAAGAGGTCAAAAGGAAAATAAGTGGCAAAAGATGATGTAATTGAAGTAGATGGAATTGTAAAGGAAGCTTTGCCAAATGCAACCTTTCGTGTGGAGCTTGAAAATGGACATATTATTTTATGTCATATTGCTGGACGTATGCGAATGCATTATATTAAGATTCTACAAGGCGATAAAGTGAAGCTAGAATTAACTCCTTATAGCTTAGATAAAGGAAGAATTACTTTTAGATATAAGTAGTTTTTAATGAGAATTTAAATATAATCCGCTCTTTATTGCAAAAATTAAACTTGAATCTAAAGTGTTAAATTGCAACATAGTCGTTTGGGTGGTGTTGGATAAGCCTTTGAGGACTATAAACTCAATGCCTATTGAGAA
The DNA here is from genome assembly GCF_949747025.1 of Helicobacter sp. UBA3407. Lineage (NCBI taxonomy): Bacteria > Pseudomonadati > Campylobacterota > Epsilonproteobacteria > Campylobacterales > Helicobacteraceae > Helicobacter > Helicobacter sp. UBA3407. Next base: position 1,064 of record NZ_CATKCB010000196.1, read on the forward strand.
ATGGGAAGTGATAAATTTTTTTTAAAACATTCCAAAGGCATAGTTTAGATATTTTCTAAATGGGACGCTAAAGTATTATAATAAGGCATTTGCCTTTGAAGTTAGGAGCAAGCTATGAAAGTGAGACCTTCTGTCAAAAAAATGTGCGACAAATGCAAGGTTATTAAGAGAAAAGGCGTGATTCGAGTGATTTGCGAGAATCCAAAACATAAACAAAGACAAGGATAAAAGGAAATATAATGGCGAGAATTGCTGGTGTTGATTTACCCAAAAAAAAGAGAATTGAATATGCTTTAACCTATATTTATGGTATTGGTTTAAAGACATCAAGAGATATTTTAAATGCTGTAAATATCTCTTATGACAAAAGGGTTCAAGACCTTGGTGAAGATGAAGTTTCTTCTATTGCTAAAGAAATACAATCTCATCATATCGTAGAGGGTGATTTGCGCAAAAAAGTTACAATGGACATTAAAGCTCTTATGGATTTAGGAAACTATCGTGGTCTTAGACATCGTAAAGGTCTGCCTGTTCGCGGTCAAACAACAAAAAACAATGCAAGAACACGTAAAGGCAAGAAAAAAACTGTTGGTAGTGCATCAAAATAGGAGTAAATAATGGCTAAAAGAAATGTAAATAAAAAAAGAATTGTTAAGAAAAATATTGCAAAAGGAATCATTCATATTTCGGCTGCTTTTAACAACACAAGCGTAACCATCACAGATGAAATGGGAAATGTTATTTGCTGGAGCACAGCAGGTGCATTAGGTTTTAAAGGAAGTAAAAAATCAACTCCTTATGCTGCACAACAAGCAGTAGAGGATGCAGTTTCCAAAGCAAAAGAACATGGAATCAAGGAATTGGGAGTAAAAATTCAAGGTCCGGGTAGCGGTAGAGAAACTGCAGTAAAAAGTTTAGGAAGCATTGAAGGCATTAAAGTTTTATGGTTTAAAGATGTTACACCATTGCCACACAATGGTTGTCGTGCGCCAAAACGAAGAAGAGTGTAAGGAGAGATAATGGCTAGATACAGAGGTCCTGTTGAAAAAATTGAAAGAAGATTTGGTGTTAATCTTGCACTAAAGGGTGAGCGTAGATTAGCAGGGAAAAGTGCATTAGATAAACGTCCTTATGGTCCGGGACAACACGGGCAAAGAAGAGGAAAAATTTCAGAATATGGGATTCAGCTTCGTGAGAAACAGAAAGCAAGAATGATGTATGGAATCTCTGAAAAACAATTTCGTTCAATTTTTGTTGAGGCGAATCGTTTAGAAGGCAATACGGGAGAGAATCTCGTCAAACTAATTGAAAGAAGATTGGATAATGTTGTTTATAGAATGGGTTTTGCTACAACGAGACGTTTTGCAAGGCAACTTGTTGTGCATGGACATATTCTTGTAAATGGCAAGAAAATAGACATTCCTTCCTCTCTTGTAGGAGTAGGACAAAAGATAGAAATTTGTGAAAAAAGCAAAAAAAATCCACAAATTCAAAGAGCAATTGAGCTAACAAAGCAAACAGGAATCGTTCCTTGGGTAGATGTGGATCAAGATAAAGTATTTGGAATCTTTACACGCTTACCAGAAAGAGAAGAGGTAGTAATTCCAATTGAAGAAAGGCTCATTGTTGAGTTGTATTCTAAATAATTTGTAGGAAGGTGTTAGTATGAAAAATATTAAAACTTCTCCACATGTTCCAACAAAAATTGAAGTAAAAGAAATTAGCGTCAATAGAGTTCAAATTATTGCCTATCCTTTTGAATCAGGGTATGCTATTACTTTGGCTCATCCTTTGCGTAGATTATTGCTTGGAAGTTCTGTTGGTTTCGCTCCTATTGCGTTGCGAATTGCTGGTGTGGCGCACGAATTTGATTCCGTGCGTGGTATGGTAGAAGATGTATCGCATTTCATTGTGAATCTTAAGACGGTTCGTTTTAAGAGTAAAGATGAAAACGAAAGTATCAGCGTGGATTATAAATTTATAGGTCCAAAGGTTATTACAGGTGCAGATTTGGCTAACGAATTAGTGGAAGTTGTTACTCCAAATATTCATTTGGCAACCATTAACGAAGATGCAGTGTTGAATTTTTCTATTGTAATTTGTAGGGGAATTGGTTATGTGCCAAGTGAAGAGATTCGCAATCAAGTGCCAGAAGGTTTTATGCCGCTTGACTCTTATTTTACACCCGTTACGAATGTTACCTACAATACTGAAAATATACTTGTAGAAGATGATCCAAATTATGAAAAAGTTATTTTTGATATTCAAACCGATGGTCAGGTAGAACCGCTGACAGCTTTCAAAAATGCTTTAAGTGTAATGCACAAACAAATGGCTATTTTCAATACAGAACTTAACATTGAAGTGCCAGAAATCAATAATGGAGATGAAGATCATCCAGAAATCAAAACATTGTTGCAAACTATTGATAGTTTGAATTTTAGTGCGCGTTGCTTTAACTGCTTAGACAGGTCAGGCATTAAATATCTAGGAGAGCTCGTGCTTTTGAATGAAGACCAAATTAAAAACATTAAAAACTTAGGTAAAAAATCTTTAGATGAAATCACCACAAAGCTAGATGAACTAGGTTATCCTGTGGGTAAAGAAATTCCAGAAGATTTGGTTGCGCTACTTAAGAAAAAATTTTTTAACTAAAAAAGGATAAGAAATGAGACACGGACACGGATATAGAAAGCTAGGAAGAACAAGTTCTCATAGAAAAGCTTTACTAAAAAATCTTTCAATTGCTTTAATTGCTAGCGAAAAGATTGAAACTACATTGCCAAAGGCAAAAGAATTGCAAAGCTATTTTGAAAAACTAATTACAAAAGCAAAAAAAGATGATTCTATGGCACATCGTTTGGTTTTCTCTCATTTGCAACATAAAGATTCTGTGAAAAAATTAGTCAAAGAGATTGCACCAAAATATTCTAACAAAAATGGTGGTTATACAAGAATTATCAAAACGAGAATGAGAGTAGGCGACGCTGCTCCTATGGCAATCGTAGAACTTGTATAGCTTAGATTGTGCATTGGTGCTTTTGGGATAAATCCTCCCCTAAGCACAAAATGCTAATATTTTATCTCACAACAATACTTGCACAATAGTGCGGAAACTTAATTTTTTCTCTTTATTTTTATCCTCAAATGCCGATATAGTCTATACAATTCTATTTAAGGAGTAAGTAATGGCAGTGCAAATTGGCGATATTTATGTTTCACAAGCGGCGTATGACTATGTGAAAAGCCAAAAGTTTGGCGATATACAAGGAGTGCAAAAGGATTCTAGTGATTCTACTTCCAATGCACTTTTAGGTGAGCTTGTAGTTAAATATTCAAACCTTAATTTTAACTCCAATGAGCAAAAAGGCTTGAATAATCTTAGTATTGCCCCAAATATTTTAAAAGAAATGGCAGATGACCCCAAAGTGCGTGAGAAATATGAAGCATTGATTTATGATATAAATGAGCTTGCCAAGAATCCTATTAAAAAAGACTTATTTGGTGGCGAAATTGAAGCAAGTGGATTTGTGATTAATGCCGATGGGAGCGTAAGCGGTTGGGCTGTTAGTCGCTCTAAGAGTGAATCTAGCGAGAAAAGCTACATAGAAAAAATGTTAGAAGAGCTAGAAAAAATTCGTAAAGAACGAGAGGAAAGAGA
>NZ_CATKCB010000197.1:0-7258 GCF_949747025.1 Helicobacter sp. UBA3407
GTTGGAATCTTACACGCATTTTAAATGGCAAGCAAGACACTTTAAAATCACCCCCTCTCATTTTTCTTTGGAGGCTGTGGCGCATAATGGGCAGTTAGAGTTATTTTTGGAGAGTGATTATTCCTTGTTTTTGCGGAATCTTAAAGGCAAGTTTTTGTTAAATTCTCACGGGTTTAGCACAAAAATTGCAGACAAAACCTTGCAATTTGCCGAGAATACTTGGGTAGAGGGTGAATTTAGCGGCGAATTTGCACATTATATTTTGCAAGCGCAAAGCAATCTTTTGGATTCGCAAAGTGATTTGAATGCTTATGGCTCTTATTTGGATTTTAAGAGTCTTAAACTGCACACAAAAAATGCAAGTTTAGCGACACTCTTTGTTTTGTTTGATGAAGCACCTTATGGAGATGGAATCTTAAACTTTGATTTGAAATTAGAGCAAGCTCAAGAGGATTTGCAAGACACTTCTTACTCCCTTTGGCAAACTCTTTTAAATACAAAGTCCGAAGCGAATCTTTATAATGGAATCTTCAATGTGAGCCTAGAGGGTGGGGAGCTAGCAGCAGAGGAGTTTTTATCGCATTTTAATCTCACAATTCCACCGACATATTTTATGGGAGAATTACAAGGCGAGATACATCACAATACTTTCCAACATCATTTGAAAATTTATTCTAGCGTTGGGGATTTTGCGCTCAAGGGGGCGAGCAATCTAAGAACTTTAGCCACCGATACAGAATTTCATTGTGGTTTTCAAAATCTTTCACCCCTTTCACCTTTTTTTGGGATTCCGCTTAATGGGGCTTTGGAGACAAAAGGAATCGCAAAGGGTGATATGAAAAATATGCTGATTAGCGGAACGATGCGTTTGGAAAACTCCCCTTTGGATTTTCGTTTGAATTTGCAAAATTTACAAGCTAATACCTTGAAACTCACAAGTCAAAACTTGGAGGCAAGCGCGCTTTTTACGCTTTTTAATCAACCTTCTTTTTTGCGAGGAACGCTTAATCTTGATTTGGATTTACGCGATTTTGCAAGCGGAATCTCTGGCGTTGTCTTAATGCAAAGTCAAGATTTGTTTATCAATAGCCCACTTATAGAAATGCGCACGCACATCGGATTTCCTGCTATGACATTTCAGCTAGATTCCAAGATAGAGCTAGCGCAAGGACAAGGAATCCTAAATTATGCGCTCCATTCCAATCTTGCAGATTTTCAAGGGCAAGGGGGCAAAATCTCTTTGCAGCCCTTTGCGTTTGAGATTCCACAAGAAATCACCTTAACGAAGCTTCAAAATTTCTCCTATCGGAATAAAAGCCTCTTTAAAGGCATACTGAATGCACAAGGATTAGCGACTAATGAGTCTTTGAACCTTAAAGGAGAGATAAAAGAAGACAGCAATGCAAAATCATCTAGTTTGCACGCGTTGAGTTTGAGTGTGAGCAAAACGGCTTCCAATCTTTATCTCAATCAGCTAAGTAGTGCGCAAATTTATACGATATTTCCAAAGATTCCTCATTATTTTGAAGGAGTGGCGAATCTCAATGTCAAAGAATATTTTGTGGAAAATATATGTCATTTTAACTTTGATATTACCAATGTAAGATTCCGCAATACTGCACTTTTGCGCTCTTTGAATCAAGCAATAGGGCAGAATCTAAGCCAAGTGGATTTTAATGGCTTCCTCTATCATCAGCTTACTATGGACAATCAACTACACAGTACGATTTCTCTCCAATCAAAAGCAGATTCCAAAAAATCAAAAGTGCAGAATATTCAAATCCAATCTTCCAAAATTGTTACGAATCTAAACAATTCTACTTTGGAGGGAAATTTGCTTCTTAAGCACTCTAAAAGCACTGAAGAGCATAGATTGTTCGGAAATATTCATCAGCCAAAAATTTATTAAATAGAAATAAAGGCTAAAATTTAATGTTTATTTAAGTAAATTTAAATGAGATTTTATTTTTATTCCGCTTAAATTTTGACTGAATTTTTAATTTTTTAAGGTGTTTATCAATAATGGAAGATTTAAAACAAACCTATCCAGACGCACTTCCTTATCATAAAGGAGGCAAAATTGAAGTGGTTGCACGCACGCAATTAAATAATGAGCACGATTTATCTATCGCTTATTCTCCGGGTGTTGCTGTTCCTTGTAAAGAGATTCAGCGCGACCCACATACCGCGTATGAATACACTGCCAAAGGCAATCTTGTTGCTGTTATTTCCAATGGCACAGCCGTTCTGGGGCTTGGAAACATTGGGGCACTTGCAGGAAAACCTGTAATGGAGGGGAAATCAGCATTATTTAGGAAATTTGCCGATATTAGCGCGTTTGATATTGAAGTAGATGAGACAAATCCGGATAAGTTTATTGAGATTGTGCGCGCAATCGCGCCAACTTTTGGCGGAATCAACTTAGAAGATATTAAAGCACCTGAATGTTTTTATATAGAATCACAACTCAAAGAGGTTCTTAATATTCCTATTATGCACGATGACCAGCACGGAACGGCAATCATTTCAACTGCGGGAATTATCAATGGATTAAAAATCACAAATAAAAAGGCAGAGGATTTAAAAATTGTCGTTTTTGGCGCAGGTGGTGCGGCGATTGCGTGTGCAAAAATGGCACAGAATCTAGGAGCAAAAGAAATTATTATGTTTGATAGCAAAGGCGCAATCACAACTTTTAGAAAAGATTTGAATGGATTTAAAAAAGACTTTGCAATTTCTCGCCAAATCAACTCTTACAAGGAAGCTTTGGACGGCGCAGATGTTTTGCTTGGGCTCTCTCGTGGGGATATTTTGACTGCCAAAGATATTGAGGGAATGAATCCAAACCCTATGATTTTTGCGATGAGTAACCCAATTCCAGAGATTGACCCAAAGATTGTGTATGAGACAAGACCTGATGCGATAATTGCAACAGGCAGAAGTGATTATCCTAATCAAATCAATAATGTATTGGGATTCCCTTATATTTTCAAAGGCGCATTAAAAGCGCGCTCAAGATGTATCAATGAGGAAATGAAGTTTGCTTGTGCGTATGCACTTGCCGCACTTGCAGAAAAGCCTATTCCTGATGATTTGAGGGCGGAGTTAGAGAAAATTCACGGGAGAAAGTTTGAGTTTGGTAAAGATTATATTATCCCTAGCCCTTTTGATACGCGCTTAAAAGATTTCGTTTCTAACGCGGTTGCACAAGCAGCGATTAATAGTGGGGTTGCACGCGTCAAAAGTTTGGAATCTTAAATTTTAGTTTTAAGATAATTGTTAAAGAAATTTCAATGGAAGAATTTGCTTACAAGTTGGTGATGTTTGGTTTTAGCGCACTTTGTGAGGATTTGGAAGAGGTGAAACGTCGCTTGAGTCTTTATCCTGCCGAGCGGTATGAACTTGAAAATGGCGACGAATGCTTTTTGATTGATTTAAAAACGCGTGATTCTTATTCTATCGTGCTTGAGAATGAGAGATTTGTGATAAAAGGCTTAGAATCGTGAGATAAGTGCATTGATTCCCGAATTAAGGTTTCAGATAGTTTTCTTTAACTAGCAAATTTACAACTTCCTTAAAAAGCGGTACAGCCGTGCGTGTGGCAAAATATGCTTCTGTCTCATTGGGTTCAAACACGCTAATGCCAATGGTATATTCACTCCCTTTTTCATCGTTTGCAAAGCCAAAAAATGAACTATTGTATTTACGCACATATTTTCCACCCTGTGCGATATGCGCAGTGCCTGTTTTACCACCAATTGTAATGCCTTTTACTTGCGCAGTTTTTCCTGTTCCCTCATTGACAACTTTAATAAGAGTATCTTTTACTTCTTTGGCGGTTTTGTTGCTTAGGATTCTAATGGGGGTTTGATGCTTGAGCTTATAGCGGATAGATTTGGAATCTTGGATATATTCCACCAAATAAGGATTATAAGAGATTCCATAATTCGTGATGATATTGTAGGCTTTAAGCATTTGAATAAAGGTTGTGCGCAATCCATAGCCGTAAGAAGCGGTGGCACGATAAACTTCGCTTTGGAATCGCTTTATATCTGGAATTACACCCACGCGCTCGTAAGGCAAATCAATTCCACTTGGATTTCCGAATCCAAAAGCTTGCAAGGCGGCATTGTATTCTGGTGGGCTAAGTCTTTGGGCTATTTTTGCCATACCGATATTGCTAGAATAGAGCAAAACCTCTTCAGCTGTTGCAGATTTTAACCTATGGGTGTCTGTAATATAAAAATTATGCAATCTAAAGCGTCCATTTTCCAAATCAATGGTTTCATTGGGAGTAATAAGGTTTTTATCTAGTAAAATCGCATAAATAATGGGTTTGATAATGCTTCCGGGTTCATAGGAATATTCAATCGCATTCGCATTGAGTTTAGAATAATCGTTTTTGGTGATGAGATTCGGATTAAAGCGCGCACTACTCGCAAGACTTAGGATTTTTCCGCTTTTGCTTTCTATAATGCCAATTAGAATCTCTTTTGCTCCAAGTTGCGCTGCATTTTCATCTGCAAGTCGTTCAATTTTTTTTTGCAACTTTAATGGAATAGAGGTAATAACATCGTAGCCGTCCATTCTTTCTTTGAAAGTGGAATGTTTGTTTAAAATTACATTAAAACCAATATCGCGTTGCCCAATCATCAGCAAATCACTCATCGGCTCTAGCTCATTATCAAAGCTTTTTTCAATACCTTTAACGCCTTGCACGCGTGTAATATTCGTCTCATTTTGCTTGTTAATATAGCCTAGAATTGGCTCCATCGTGTCTTGATAGAGATAATCCCTAGATTCCCCGCTTTCTACTACGGATAAGCCATATTTAAAAATATGTCCATTTTCGTCTTCATAGCTCTGAAAAACATCTAATTGATTCAGCTTTAAGTTCAGTTGTTTGAGATAACTTGCACTTTTGGAATCAATGGCATACGAAAGTGTTACATTGCCTTTTTTCTCTAGTTTGGAGAGAATTTGATTCTTTGGTATCTTACTATAAATGCTAAAAAGATTGACGAATAGTTCTTTTTTTTGTGGATTAATGTTGTGAGTATTGACGACTGCTTTATAGACTTTTTTGCTAGAGGCAAGCAAGAATCCGTCACTACTATAAATATTTCCTCTAATTGCGCTTTCAATGCGTTTGGCTTGGAAGTTTGGAAGTTTGCGAGAGGCGAAATTTTGATAAAAGATTGTCCCTAAAAAAATGCAGAATCCCATTCCTATTGTAAGAAATAGAAGTAATATCTTGCCTGCCTTTTTAGATTGCGCGTCATTCATTTTAGGCAGAGATTAAATTTGTGTTCTAATAAGTTCTTTATAGGCACTAATGGCTTTATTGCGCACCTCTAGCATTAATTTCATACTATTTTCGGCTTTTCCGATTGCAATAGCGGCTTGGTGGATGTCTTTGATTTGCCCTGTCGCCATATCTGCCATTACTTGCTCATTTGTTTTTTGGTAGGCATTGACTTCATCTACCGCTTCTTTTAGCATATTACCAAAGCTCTTAGAAGGAGGATTTAAATCGTGGTTTGGTGCAAGATTTGGAACATCTTGGAGTTTAGAGTTTAATTTTTCTAAATCCACTCCGTATTTGTTAATTTCCATTTATAATCCTTTATGCTTGGAACATTGAAATTGCTGTGGTTGCCATATTTTTAGCACTTTGGAACACAGCAACATTTGCTTGATAAGCTTTAGTTGCCTCAATCAAGTCTGCCATTTCCACGACTGCATTAATGTTGGGATATGCAACATAACCTTCAGAGTTTGCATCTGGGTGATTAGGTTCATATTTCATTTTTGGCTGTGTGTCATCACGGACAATTTTATCAACATAAACACTCATTAGCGTAGGTTTTGGCTTCCTTTGCTCATCAAATTTGTCCATTTCATCTAATGGATCTTCATATTTTAGCAAATTATTGCTGTTTTCATACTTTTGATTCAAAACTTTATCAAAATCAAAAGCTTTTAATATAAGATCTCTTCGTCTATAAGGTCCGCCCTCATCGGTGCGCGTGGTATTTGCGTTGGCAATGTTGCTAGAAATTAAATTTACTCTTTGACGCTGTGCTGATAACCCATAACCGCTAATATCAAAACTAGATAAAAACATTTAAATCCCCTTATATATTTCTTGAAGATTCTATTGCATAGGTGAAGATTCCACCTTGTTTGCGCAATGCACCAATAATTGCTTGATACATAATATCATTTTTGCCCATTTCACTTGTTTCAATATCCAAATCCACACTATTGCCATCATTGCGAGAAAGATGTCCATCACGATAAAACATTGTGGGACGCTTTAGGCTCATATCCTCAATAGGAAGCAAATGATTTTTGTTTGTAATGGCTACATCAAGTTCTAATTTGCGGTTGCGATTAAAAATCTCGTCTGCTTTTTGTGCCATCATTTGTTCAAAATTCACATCTTTTGGGCGATACATTGGAGTAGAGACATTGGCAATATTGCTAGCAATCATATCCCTGCGCACAGCTCTATGGTCAAGAGCTTCTTGCGCAAGCGCACGCGCTGGGCTATAACTGAAAATACTCATAGCAAATCCTTGAATATTGAATTTGTTAAAGAGTAAGCAAGTTGTGTTCCAAAATAATGATGAGTGATTCTATATGTTAATGTTATTTACTAGGAATCATTGCCAAGCAAACTTAAACTTACCCGGCAATGAGGAATTGCGAAAATGTGGAATCCGCACAATGAAAATTTGGCGACAAGGAATTCCAACGACTTGTTTATTCTTTTAAACTTTTCATATCAATCACATAGCGGAATTTTGCCTTGCCACTCGTGAGATTCTCATACGCCTCATTGATTTGCTCCACAGAAATAACCTCTGTCTCGGGATAGATTTTGTGTTTGAGCGAAAAATCAAGCATTTCTTGTGTCTCTTTCATTCCGCCAATGAGTGAGCCATAGACTTTTTTACCCGCAGCAAATACAAGTCTCGTTAAATCAATACCAAGCTTCTCATCTGCAGGTGGTAAGCCTACAATAGCCATTTCTCCGCCAAATTTCAACAACTCTGCATAGGCATTCACATCATACGCGGTTGGAATCGTAGAAATGATAAAATCAAATCGTTCGCTCACACCCTTTGTATCAGTATAAAGTGCCTTTGCACCGAGCTCTAATGCCTCTTTTTCTTTATTTTTATTACGCGCAAACACGCTCACTTCCGCACCCATTTTGATTGCGTATTTGAGTGCCATTACACCAAGCCCA
>NZ_CATKCB010000198.1:0-4569 GCF_949747025.1 Helicobacter sp. UBA3407
TAAATATAAAAGCTCACATACATTGCCAAATCCAAATTCCCACGTTCCAAAAGCCGCTTCAAAACCCCAAGCCACACAGGAAAATTCTCACGCCATTTCAAATCGTTAAAATAATGCTTAACATTCCAAAAAATATGCATACTCCATAAAAAAATGGATTTTTTCTTTCTATCAGAAATCTGCCAAAAATACCCCTCCTCCAAAGCCTCTTTTTGAATCTTTAAAATCCAATCAATGGGGAGTTGATAATAAAAGCAAAAATCTAACACAAAGACATTGAGCCCCTCCATATATTGCTCAACCAAATCCAAATAAATAATATGCCGCAAAAAGAACTTAATCGCCTCTTCCCTATCGCCTCTAAGCAACATTGCCACGCTAATACAATTAATAAACACCAATCGCTCATAGTCAGATTCCGTGCTTTTGACATAACTTACCAAATCTATGAAGCTATCAAACCGCGCGTCTTGTGGAATCTCATAATCTGCACCACAACCCCCAAAGATTCCAAAGCACCATAAAAGATTATAATCAGGAATATCGCCTTTATGATAAATCAAATCTAATGCTTTTTGTCGCAACAATGCGATAATTTCTAAGCGCGTTGCAGATTCTAGCTCCTCTTGCCCTTGCTTCCCAAGGGAGCGAATCAGCAAGATTACCTCATCAAGTGCTGTTTTATAACTTGCCGCCTTTAATTTTGTTAAAATTTCTTGTCCAATTAATTGTGTAGGTTGCATTGTTCGTCTTTAGTTTTAGGATTCTGTAAATATCGGCGGATTTTAGCAAAACTTTAGTTAAAATCAATAATTTTGGTTATTTTGTCCCTGCAAATCTGCAATGCAAGATTCCGTATTTATGGTTTTACACATTGCCACAATTCTTCACAGAATCTCACAACGACAGAGAATTATCTCTTTTGTGAAGCACAATTTTAAAAAGTGGAACACCATTTGCTTTATCCTCTGCAAATTCAAATTTTTGCAAAGGATGCATAATGAGTTATAGGATATACACCAATGTGAATGCGTTAAACGCGCACACTTCAGGAATTGTGAATAATCGCAATATGTCAGAATCGCTAGAGAAATTAAGCTCTGGCTTACGAATCAACAAAGCAGCAGATGACGCTTCAGGAATGGCGATTGCCGATAGTTTGCGTTCTCAAGCTGCCGCTCTTGGACAAGCTACCAACAATGCTAATGACGCAATCGGTATGATTCAAACTGCAGATAAAGCGATGGACGAGCAAATCAAAATCTTGGATTTAATCAAAACCAAAGCAACACAAGCTGCACAAGACGGACAAACTAGAACAACAAGAAATGCTCTCCAAAGTGATATTTTAAGACTTATGGAAGAATTGGATAATATTGCAAATACTACAAGCTTCAACGGGCAACAAATGCTCTCTGGTGCTTTTACGAACAAAGAATTCCAAATTGGTGCTTATTCTAACACCACAGTAAAAGCTTCTATTCAGCCAACAAACTCTCACAAAATTGGACATGTCCGCTATGAAACTGCTGCTGAAATGTCTGTAAGTGCTGGAACAAGCAGTTTAACAGAAGTTACACTTAGATTCTTAAACACCGATGGCACAAACAACTATGCAATTGAATCTGTGAGAATCTCTACAACTGCTGGAACAGGAATCGGTGCTCTTGCGGAAGCAATCAACAAAAACTCTGACACATTAGGCGTGCGTGCGACTTATATCGTGCAAGGACAAGGAGCAGGCGCGATTGGTTCTGGAACCGTACGCGGACTTACAATCAACGGAATCAAAATCGGAGACATCAATGATGTAATGAAAAACGACTATGATGGCAAGCTCATTGCTGCAATCAATGCACAAAAAGAGCGCACAGGGGTGCAAGCCTCTCTTAGTATCTCGGGCGCATTGCAACTCACAAGCAACGACGGACGCGCAATTTCTGTGCAAGTAGATGGTGGCTCACACGTGATTAATGGTGTCAATAGTGCAAATGCTCCTCTAACTGCTGGTGGTTCTTTTGCTGGAGTTTCAGGCACAACACACGCAATTGTTGGACGCTTAACCTTGATTCGCCTTAATGCAAGAGATATTTTAGTCTCTGGTGCAAATTTCTCTCAAATTGGTTTGCACTCTGGCGCAGCAAACATTGCAGCAGGCTCTGGATTAGCACAATACACCGTCAATCTCCGTAGCGTCAATGGAGAGTTTGGCGCAGATATTGCCTCTGCGATTGGTGCGAACTACAATACTGCAGTAGCATTTGTCAATAAAGGTGGAATCGGAGCAGGTGTAACAAGTATGGAAGGTGCAATGGCAGTTATGGATATGGCACAATCTGCGCAAGAACATCTAGATAGAATCCGTGCAGATTTGGGTTCTGTGCAACAACAACTTGTTGTAACCATTAACAACATTACCGTAACACAAGTCAATGTCAAATCTGCAGAATCTCAAATCCGTGATGTGGATTTCGCAAGCGAATCTGCAAACTTCTCTAAAACAAACATTCTAGCGCAATCTGGAAGCTTTGCAATGGCGCAAGCTAACCAAGTGCAACAAAATGTTCTTAAACTTTTACAATAACTAAAGCCCAACTTTTTGGGCTTTTTTGCTATAATCTTTTCCGTATTTTATTTTCACCAAACTTAAGGAATCCCTATGTCCCAATCTCTAAATTCCCGTTTTGATAAAAATCTTAAAGCCCTCTTTAAAGTCAATCCCTTACTCGCAGCACAACTCCAAATTTTAGAACCCAATAAAAAATACGAAGTCTATATCGGGCAAGACCCTTTGAATATTAATATTTACGACAAGGAAAACAAAACTGCACTTTATGCCAAAGAACCGCTAGTGCAAACATTAGAAAAAATGAAAGAATTTGAACCTTTCAAGCTCTATCCGTTTTTTTATTTTTTTGGCTTTGGCAATGGAATCTTTTATCGTCTCTTACTCAATGAAAATTCAAAAACGATAAAAAAACTTTTTATTTTTGAGCCAGAGCTAGAAATCATCTATATTGCGCTAAATTTCGCAGACTTCAGTGCAGAAATTGCAGCGGGAAAACTTTTGATTTTTTGGACGGGAACAATAAGTTTTGGGGAATTAGATTCATATTTGGCAAGTGAGGGACAATGGATTTATTCTCGCATTTACAACTTACATCTTTACAATAGCTATTATGGACGATACGATAAAGAATGCTTGAATTTAAACTCAATCATCACTCGCTCTCTAGGACACCACGTCATTTCTGTGGGGAACGATTCCACAGACGCACTCATCGGGCTAGAACACCATTTACAAAACTTACCCGAAATGATTACAACACCCTCTATGAAAGAGCTTATTTCAAAAGCCAAAAACACAAATACCGCTGTGATTGTTTCCACAGGACCTTCGCTTTATAAGCAATTACCGCTTTTAAAGCAATATGCACCTTATCTCACAATTTTTTGTGTAGATGCTTCTTTCCCAATTCTTACTAAACACGGAATTAAACCCGATATTGTTGTAACACTAGAACGTGTAGAACCTACTGCGGATTTTTACAAAAAAACTCCAAAATCCGCGCAAAAAAATATCATTTTCGCACTTACAAGTATCGTGCATCAAGAAACAAGCAAAGCAATTACACAAGGCATAAAAACTTATAGTATGCGCCCATTTGGCTACACAAGATTTTTTGATTTAAAAGAATATGGTTATGCAGGAATCGGAATGAGTGCCGCAAATATGACTTATGAATTAATTGTGCATAGCAAGTTTGAAAGGTGTATTTTTATCGGGCAGGATTTAGCCTTTGCACCTGATGGCAAAACGCATTCCAAAGACGCGATTTTTGGCGAAAACGAATCCCAATACAAAAAATCCGATAACACGTTAGAAAAAATTTTAGTCCCTGCTTATGGTGGAGAAGGCTTCGTAGAAACAAGCAGTGTTTGGAAAATGTTTTTGAATTTCTTTGAAAAAGACATTGCCGAAACACCTTATCCACTAGAAGTGATTAATGCCACAGAGGGAGGAGCAAGGATAGAGGGGACAAAAGAGATTCCATTCCAAGAAGTGCTAGAATCCCTACCAAAAGTAAAAAAATCTCTTATTCAGCTTACACCACCTACCAAAGCAGAAATTGCTGCCAACAAAAAACAAATGGAAGCAAAAGTGAAAGAATTTTTAGACTATGGCTACAAAAAGAAAAAAATGGTAGAAAAACTATTTTTAAGAGTTGTCAAAATGACAGAAGAGTTAGAACGATTGAATCGTGAAAATAAACTAGAAAAAATCAATTTTACCAAAATGGATAAATTGCTAGAGGAAATTGATGATGTCAAAAATTTCTTTTTAGAAGACGCTTTTATTAAAGTTTTCATTGACGCTGTGCAATCCTACATCGTGCATCAAGAATTAGAATTTGCTAAAATTGTCGTGCGCCCTGTGCATACCCTTATTGAAAAGCAAGTCAAACAAATTGATTGGCTTTATGCACATAAATATTGGCTTTTTTCTCTTGCAGGTGGAATGGACGCAGCTTTAGAGACTGCTAAACGCGCAGCTAAAACTTGGATGAA
>NZ_CATKCB010000199.1:0-4426 GCF_949747025.1 Helicobacter sp. UBA3407
CCAAAAATTGCACATATGATGAGTTTAGAGGGACTTAATGAATGGGTTTTGTGTGATGAAAACGCATTGAAAGGATATGAAGAGATTGCTCAAGCAATGAAAGAGCAAACATTAATAGAAAGCAAAGAATTTTAAGATAGTTTAGGAAAGCAATAACTTTAATAAAAGCTAAAATTAAAGAAAATTTTAATAAAATGCTAACCTTTTATTTATCAAATTTCACACACGCTAATCCTAAGTTTAGGTTGCGCTTGATAGCGTTGAAGGAGCGTGGAGGGAAAACCAAAACAACAAATAGGAGAACACTATGGTAACAATGAAAGACCTTTTAGAATGTGGTGTGCATTTTGGACACCAAACAAGACGTTGGAATCCAAAGATGAAAAAATACATTTTTGGTGTGCGCAAAAATATTCATATTATTGATTTGCAAAAAACTTTGCGTTATTTTCGCTACACTTACAATATTGTGCGCGACGCGGCAGCGGAGGGCAAAGTGGTAATGTTTGTTGGGACGAAAAAACAAGCAAGCGAAACACTCAAACAATATGCGGATAGCATCAATGCTCCTTATGTGAATTATCGTTGGCTAGGTGGAATGCTTACAAACTTCTCTACCATTAAAAAGTCTATCCGTAAGCTTGAAATTATTGAGGAAATGGAAGCTAGCGGGCAAATTGACTTGCTAACGAAAAAAGAAAAACTGATGATTCAGCGCAAAAAAGAGAAATTAGCGCGTTATTTGGGCGGTGTGAGACATCTTAAAAAAGCTCCTGATATGATTTTTGTGATTGACGCGGCAAAAGAAAAAATTGCAGTCGCAGAAGCAAGAAGATTAGGGATTCCTGTCGTTGCGCCACTAGATACAAACTGCGACCCCGATATGGTGGATTATCCAATCCCGGGTAATGATGATGCAATTCGTTCTATTCAGCTATTCTGTAAAGAAATGGCAGAGGCTATTACAGAAGGGCGTGCAATTGCTGGTGGTGAAGCACCGACACAAGAAGTAGCAGAGCCAGCAAGTGAGGAGGAAAAACAAGAGGTGATTGAGGAAGCAATGAGCGAAGAAGATTTCGCCAAGAGTGTAGAAGCAGAATAAGGAGAGGCAATGGCAGAGATTAGTGCGCAGCTTGTAAAACAACTTCGCGATAGGACAGACGCGGGAATGATGGATTGTAAAAAAGCTCTTGTAGAAGTGGGCGGTGATTTAGAAAAAGCCGTAGAATATTTGAGGGAAAAAGGGCTTAGTAAAGCAGCAAAAAAAGCTGACAGAGTAGCGGCAGAGGGAAGTATTGCTATTAAAGTATCTCCTGATTTCAAAAAGGTAAGTATGGCAGAGATTAACTCTGAAACAGACTTTGTGGCTAAGAATGACGGCTTCAAAGAATTGAGCGCAAAAACAATCGCAATGGTGCAAGATTCTGATGTCTCCAATGTAGAGGAACTTCACACGCTTAACTTTGAGGGAGCGAAATTTGAAGAATACCTAAAGTCTCAAATTGCAAAAATCGGTGAAAATATCGTTGTGCGCAGAATCGCGAAAGTTGAAGCAAAAGGAGGTGGAATCGTCAATGCATATGTGCATTCTAATGGGCGCGTGGGCGTTATTATTGCATTAAAATGCCAAAATGAAGCAAATGCGGCTAAATTGTCGGATTTTACGAAGAGTCTTTGTATGCACGCTGCGGCGATGAAACCACAAGTGATTTCTTACCATTCTTTTGATTTGGACTTTATTAAAAGCGAGAAAACAGCGATTATTGCGGAGCTAGAAAAAGAAAATGAAGAGCTAAAAAGACTTGGCAAGCCTTTGCATAAGATTCCAGAATATATTAGTCAGCTAGAATTAACTGATGAAATCTTAAAACAACAAGAGGAAAAATTAAAGGCAGAATTAAAAGCACAAGGCAAACCAGAGCAAATTTGGGATAAAATTTTGCCCGGACAATTAGAAAGATTCAAGGCAGATTCTACGATTTTAGACCAAAGGCTTACACTATTGGGGCAGTTCTTTGTAATGGACGATAAGAAAACAATTGCACAAGTATTGGGGGATAAATCTAAAGAACTCGGGGATTCTATTGAAGTCGTGGAATATGTGCGTTTTGAGCTTGGCGAGGGAATCACAAAACAAGCTTGTAGCTTCGCAGATGAAGTTGCAGCACAATTAGGCTAATTTGGGGAGCTCTGCTTGGCTTCTCTTGTAGCTGAAAACCTTTCTTTTGGCTATGATTCTCCTATTTTAGAAAATGTAACTTTCAGCTTAAATGCAGGTGAAACACTCTCTATTATGGGTGTAAGTGGGAGTGGCAAAAGCACGCTCTTGCACATTCTTTCTAGTTTTTTAAAGCCTCAAAGTGGTGTTGTGAAGCTTTTGGGCAAGGATATTTATCAACTTCCCCAAAGTGAATTACTTGCCCTAAGACGTAATGAAATTGGAATCATTTTTCAATCGCATTATTTATTTTTGGGATTCAGCGCAGAAGAAAACTTGGAAGTTGCTTCTTTGTTGAGTAATCAAAAGATTGACCACGAGCTTTTAAGTTTGTTTGGAATTTTAGAAACTTTGCCATTAAATGTCAGCGCATTGAGCGGAGGGCAGCAGCAGAGGCTATCCATTGCTAGGATTTTGACTAAAAGACCTAAAATCATCTTTGCTGATGAACCAACCGGAAATTTGGATAGGGAAACGGCTTTTGGCGTAATGGAGCTTTTGTTTGATTATGTGAGATTGACACAATCGTTGCTTGTATTTGTTACGCACGACCCAATTCTTGCAAGGAAAGCTTTACATTCTTATCGTTTGGAACACGCTTCTCTTAAATCTCTTGAATAAAATCTCCTTTTCCTATTTAAGAGTTGAAAAAGTTTTAAGTTATGGAACTCCTAGCCTATCTTACTGAAGGGAATGTCGCAAACTTTCTACTCTTGCTGTTACGATTTGCCGGGATTATCGCCTTTTTTCCTTTTTTTGAAAATCAAATGATTAATAATTCCATTAAAGGCGCATTGATTTTTTGGCTTACGATTCTTTTTGTCCCTCTTTTAGATGTTGTGCCACCAGCAAATTGGACGATTTTGCGCTTCATCGTTGCGGGACTTTCTGAAATTATGTTGGGATTTCTCGCATCTATGGCATTGCAAATTGTTTTCGGTATGATTTCTTTTGGTGGAGAATTGATTTCGTTTGCAATGGGATTGACGATTGCAAATGCTTATGACCCTATTACGGGAGCGCAAAAACCAATTGTAGGGCAACTGCTTACACTTCTTGCTTTGCTGATTGCACTAGGGCTTGATTATCATCATTTGTTCTTTTATTTTGTTGCGCAGAGCATTCAAGAGATTCCATTGGGTGGTTTTCTTTTTACTCAAAATTATATTGAATATATTGTGAAGTCTTTTGCAAGTCTTTTTGTTGTAGGGCTTACAATGTCCTTTCCGATTATTGCTTTGATTTTGCTATCAGATATTATTTTTGGTATGATTATGAAAGCCCATCCGCAATTCAATTTGCTAGCAATCGGATTTCCTGTCAAAATTGCAGTCGCTTTTGCGGTGTTGGTTGTGATTGTTCCGGCGATTATGTTGCATTTTAAGCGCGAATTTTTAAGTGCATTTGACGCACTCACTCTTTTATTTCAAGCGGGTTTTTAGCCTGATATTTTGCAAGACTCTTTGCGGGTTTTGATTTTTTGTGGAATCTTACAGAATCCAAACGCACAAAAAGTTAATTAATTTTTTTCTAAAATTCTAATGTGTTATAATCGTTTTTCAAAATCAAAAACTTGAGGATTTTCTATGCAAAAAGCTACTGCTTATCAAGGTTTTGCAAAAGCGAGGTTGATTGTTATTTTGGCTTTTATGTCTAGCCTTGCTCCTCTTTCTACGGATATGTATTTGCCCGCACTTGGAGAGGTTCAGAGAAGTTTCGCGACTACACCTTTTTATGCGCAACTTTCTTTGGCTATTTTTTTCATCGCTTTTGCGTTTGGGCAGTTAATCTATGGACCTTTGAGTGATGTTTATGGCAGGAAAAAGCCCCTGTATATTGGAATCGCACTTTTTATTGTCGCAAGCTTTGCGTGCATTAGCTTTGATTCTGTGGATAGTTTTATTTTTTGGCGTTTTTTGCAAGCACTTGGTGGCTGTGCTGGAGTGGTGATTGCGCGTGCAATTATCAATGATAATTTTGCGTTAAAAGAAGCGGCAAGTGCGTTTGCTTTAATGATGGTTGTTTCTAGTTTAGCTCCTATGCTTGCCCCTGTGTTTGGGGGATTTTTGTTGGATTTCTTTTCGTGGAAAAGTATTTTTGCGACACTTTTTGCGCTTGGGATTCTACTTTTTGTTTTGATTATCTTTGGAATCCAAGAGAAAGAATCTGTGCAGAGAGTCAAGCCAGAGTTTAAAGTTGTTTTAGTGA
>NZ_CATKCB010000200.1:0-4286 GCF_949747025.1 Helicobacter sp. UBA3407
ATGAAATACGATTTACTCTTTGAGCGATTCTTAAATCCCGAACGCGTAAGTATGCCAGATATTGATATGGACTTCTGCCAAAGCAGGCGCGAGGAAATTATTAATTATGTTACCGAAAAATATGGGCAACACAATGTAGCGCAAGTCGTTACTTTTGGTATGATGAAAGCTAAAGCGGTGATTCGTGATGTGGCACGCGTTATGGGAATGCCTTATGGAGACGCAGATACCTTTGCAAAACTAATTCCAAAAGAATTGGAAATCACCCTAGAGGAAGCCTACAACAAAGAACCAAAAATCGCGGAACTCCTTGCAAGTAGCCCACTTGCAAAAAAAGTGTGGGATTTTGCAATTATTTTAGAGGGCACAAAGCGGAATCCCGGCACACACGCGGCGGCTATCGTGATTGACTCTGAACAAGAACTATGGCACAAAGCCCCGCTTTATCGCTCTTTGCGTGATGGAATCGTTGTTACGCAATACTCTATGAAATTCCTTGAAGATGTGGATTTAATTAAATTTGACTTTTTGGGCTTAAAAACGCTGACTTTGATTGACAACGCCTTAAAACTCATCAAACAGAGATATAACAAAGACATAGACTTCCTAAGCGTAGATGTAGATGACAAAAAAGTCTATGAAACTTTGCAAAGTGGCAATACACTTGGCGTCTTTCAGATAGAATCTAGTATGTTTCAAGGGATTAACAAGCGTATGCGTCCAAGCACTTTTGAAGACATCATTGCTATCATTGCACTAGGGCGTCCTGGTCCTTTAGAATCAGGAATGGTGAGCGACTTTATTGATAGAAAGCACGGCAAAGCACCTATTGTTTATATGTTTCCAGAATTAGAGCCTATTTTGCGTCCTACTTATGGAACAATTGTATATCAAGAACAAGTAATGCAAATTGTGCAAAAAATTGGGGGGTTTAGTTTAGGAGAGGCGGATTTGATTCGTCGTGCAATGGGTAAAAAAGATGCAAAAATTATGGCAGACAATAAAAGCAAATTCGCCGAAGGTGCGGTTGCACAAGGATTTAATAGAGCCAAAGCGGAGGAATTATGGGAACTCATTGTTAAATTTGCAGGCTATGGATTTAACAAATCCCATTCTGCCGCTTATGCTATGGTAACTTTTGAAACTGCCTATTTAAAAACTTATTATCCTAAAGAGTTTATGGCGGCTCTCCTCACTTCAGAAAAAAACGATACAGACAAAATCGTAGAATACATTGAAGAAGCGAATCAAATGGGGATTAAGGTGCTTCCACCCAATATTCAAAAATCAGAACTAGAGTTTAGCGTTGCAGAAGTTAATGGAGAAAGCTGCATTTTGTTTGGACTTGGCGCAATCAAAGGAGCGGGAGAAGTTGCAATCAATATCATTTTAGACGAGCGCAAAAATAGTGGAGATTTTAAAGATTTAGAGGATTTCTTAGGGCGCATTGACCCACAAAAAGTAAATAAAAAGGCATTAGAATCTTTCATTAAAAGCGGTGCAATGGACGATTTCAACTACACGCGCAAATCCTTATTAGAACAAATAGAATCTCTAACCGAAGCCGCAAAAGCAGCACAAAATGCCAAAAAAGAAGCAGAAAATTCACTCTTTGGCAATGATGAAGAATTAGTAGGAGTGAATCTCAACTTAGAACATTACGAAGAATTTAGCCAAAAAGAAATTTTGGAATTTGAAAAAGAAAGCTTGGGATTCTATGCTTCTGGACATCCGCTAGATTCTTACAAAGAAATATTCAAATCTATACAATGCACTTCCACGAATCAAATCAAAGACATCGCCGAAAATAGCCGTATTTTGATTGCGGGCAAGATTGAGGATATTATCAAAAAATTTTCAAAAAATGGCAAACCTTATGGAATCTTAAAACTTCAAGATTTATATGGCAGTGTAGAATTAACAATTTTTGAACAAACCTTAAAGCAACTAGACAATATAGAAGACAAAGAAAAACCAATTGCAGTCAAATGCCTCGTGCAAGAACAAGATGAAACCAAAAAACTCAAAGCAGAAAAAGTTTTAACCTTAGAGGACGCAAAAAAAGAAAAGGTAGATTTTGTGATTCAAAAGGCAGATACTAGCGAACCTTTGATGCTTGTGCTAGATTTTCATACAGACACGGACATCTTGCGACTCTTAAAAGAAGCCGCACTGCGTCATCAAGGCAAACGCGAACTTAGAATTCTATTTAGAACCCAAACACAAGAGCTAGAAATGATTAGCGCATTATGCGTGCATAGTGAAATCAAAGAGGAATTTAAACAACTCCAATGGCAAAACTAAACTTTACCTTAGAAGCAAAATTTCAAGACACATTGGACACTTTATGTAAAAAATGCGGGGAGTTAAAAAGTGCGTGTGTTTGCAAAAGTAACCTTACCCTAAAAGAAAAGGATTCCTACCTTTTAGGTATTAATGAAGAAAAAGCCAGCGGCAAAGACATTACGCGTTGTGGAATCTTTTATGAGAGCAAAGAGGAAATGCAAAAGATTCTAAAAGAGGTAAAAAAACATTTTGCAAGCGGAGGAAAGCTAGAGGAAAAAGAAAGCGGAATCTCCCTTATTTTGCAAGGTAAACACAAAGAAAATCTCAAATCTTTTCTGAAAGAAAAAAATTTTAAATTTAAGAAATAAAATGCGACTCAATCAATACATTGCACACCATTCTAAATATTCAAGACGCGAGGCAGACAAACTGATTCTTGAGGGCAAAGTCAGCATAAAACACAAAGTTATCACAGACTTTGCTTACCAAGTGCAAGAGGGAGAAAAAATCTATCTCAACGACAAATTACTAAAGGCAAAAGAGGAATACACGATAATTGTTTATCACAAGCCAAAGGGCGAACTTGTAAGCAAAAAGGACGATAGGGGACGACGTGTCATTTTTGATTCCTTGCCTAAACGATTCGCACATTTTACGCCTGTGGGGCGACTAGACTTCACAAGCGAGGGCTTGCTTTTGCTTAGTGATAATGTCAAAGTTGCGCGCACCCTTATGGAAAGCAACTTAGAACGCGTGTATCTGCTTAAATTATCGGGCAAGATTCAAGAAAATGTGTTTGATGCAATGGAATCAGGATTAAGCCTAAGCGACGCAAGCGCAGGTGCGCATAGCAAAAGCAAGATAACGCGAATGGATTTTGCACCCTTTGCGGGCTATACTTGCATTAAAAATACCTCAAAATACTCCAAAATCAAAGTTGCAATCACAGAGGGAAAAAACCGAGAACTTCGCCGATTTTTTGCGCATTTTGGGTTAGAAGTGTTGGACTTGAAACGCATTGCTTATGGATTCGTGCATTTAAACAATCTTCCAAGCCAAAAGGTAAGATTCCTAGAACGCAAAGAATACAATAAACTCCACGCATTCTTAAGAGAGATAGAATCCAAAAATCCACAAAATAAACCAAAGGAGACAAAATGAATCCCCATTCCACCA
Source organism: Helicobacter sp. UBA3407 (assembly GCF_949747025.1). NCBI lineage: Bacteria > Pseudomonadati > Campylobacterota > Epsilonproteobacteria > Campylobacterales > Helicobacteraceae > Helicobacter > Helicobacter sp. UBA3407. Next base: position 3,463 of record NZ_CATKCB010000200.1, read on the forward strand.
AAGATAGAATCCAAAACCACTTGGCTTATAAACTGGGGCTTTGTATGATTGCTTTTAATAAAATAGTGGGGGGGGGGGCAAGATAAGCAAAATTCTTTAATCTTAAAAATTTTTTATTTTCCTAGCTTTCTTTTTAATCTTTTTAAAATTATCCAGCTTCACAAAGCCAAAAAACGCAAATATAACGAAATGATAGAAATTTTCCCATCTTTAAAATATCCTCCCTTGCAATCTTGTAAAGATTATCCAGAATCTTTATCTTATAAATACCATTTAGCTTATCTCTTAGGAGAAGCTCTCTTGCAAACTAACAAAACTTGGTATAGGGGAAGTTATTTCACTCTCCACAAAAAGATTCAAAAAGCAAAAGAAAAATATCAAGAGATTTCATATATTATAAAAGAATTAAAAGCTTTTAACCAAAAACTCTATGAACAAATAGATATTATAGAGCTAGCAAATTCTAGTCAAGAAATCTATTCTTTATTGCAAACTTATAAAGATTATCCACCACTTCTCCAAACATTGTTTTTAAACTTTTCTTTTTTTATGCAATATCCTAATGAAATCTTACAATGGCTTAACTCTAAAGAATTTAAAGAACAATATATTAAGACTAATCACCCTTATCCTCCTTTATTGAATCCTGATAGATTGAATGCAAAGAGAGAATCTAAAGAATGCAATGTAGAATCCCAAAGAGGAGAATAGAGATTCTATCCAATCTTATCCAAACTTAAGTTATGAGAGTATCCCTGCGGAACTTGCTTGGGATTTGAATTTGCCATTGCCGAGGAATTATTGTGGAATATTGGTTTTTTTTG
>NZ_CATKCB010000201.1:0-2370 GCF_949747025.1 Helicobacter sp. UBA3407
CCTCTTTGATAGACAATCAAATCGGTTAAAGCAGTTCCTGTATCTGCGTTGCTTGTTTCAAGCATATGGTCTAAAACTTTTCCATATTTCAAGGCTGCCAATCCACCCTCTTCCCAAGCAAGTAGCGGAGGACCGCTGACAACAGCAGTTTCTCCATTAATCGTGCGTGCATTCATCTGAAAGAGATTTCCACCCACTTTACTCAATCCTTGGTCATTCACAAATGCAGCCACCCCGAAGCGTCCGATTGGCTCTAATTTGCCATTTGTGAAATTCACCATAATGATTCCATTTTCATCAATCACAATGTCTTTCATTGTGCCCGCTGCAGTGCCATCTTGTGTAGTAGATTTTGTATCAGAATCCGCATAAGCAAAGTTGCTTGAAGTTTTGCCATCAGCAGATTGCGTCAAATCCACACGCACGTTTCCGCCATTAAAAGGCACTTCAAAGATTTCAGCATTTGCGCTTCCATCGTCATTAAAAGTAATTTCACTAATCGTAGGATTCTCGCTAATCATTACTTTTCCAACTCCGTCATAAATACTGCTTCGCACTTCCCAACGCTCTAACACTTCAGGCGTTACATCTCTGTTTGCTTGTTCTACTAAAATGTATTGCGTTTTTAAAATAAACTTCTCACCAGAATCACTATAAATCTCAGTGTTTGTCTCATAGGTAGGCACTTGGAGTTGCGTGCTGCTAATGCTTGCGACACTTAGAATACTCCAACCCCTATTATCCTCTGCGGGATTGGTATCCCCCGCACCATTGGTTTTGCGATACAAGATTCCATTGTAACTCACAATAGAATCTTGCGCGTAAGTTGTCCCTGCGGTATATTCTTGCACTTCTCCTAAGGTTGCATTGGCGACTTCTTCCCAATTTGCTGCGTCCTCCTCTGGAGCAGCAATCGTAACTTCTCCTGTGATTGGATTAGTCACTTCTGTTACATCGTTTGTTAATTTTCTATAAACTTTACCTTCACTGATGACAAGTTCATCTTGTTTATACTCTTTTGCTTGCGCTCCTTGATAAGCAGGTACTCCGCTACTATCTACAAGCGTCCAACCATCAGGATTATCCAAAGGATTCCCATTAGCGATTCCGTCTCCATTTTTTTGGAAAATCATACCATTGTATTTTACAAGTGCTTGATTTTGATATTCTGTGTTATCCACAAAGCCTTGAATTGCGCTACCAAAAGCAGATTCCAAGTTATTATTGCTAGACTTTAATCCCAATTTGTCTGCAAGCTTGCCATTAATACTTACCTTTACATCTTGCATTCCCCCATTGCTAAGATACAAAGAGCAGTCGCTAGGGTTCCCCTCACTATCTAGCTTTAAGCCCAAAGTCAAACCGGTTTGTTCTTTGATAAGATTCATTAATTCGCCTATTGTTTTAAAGCCATTTTCTGCTCCACCATAAGTAAAAGTGTATTTTGTCGTAACTCCTCCTCTCTCAAGACTTATATTAATATCTTTATAATTTTTAGGATCTAGTAACTCTCCTTTAGCGTTCATTAACGCATTCAAGTCTTGAGTAAGGAATTTATCCATACTAAAATTATCATTCTCATCTTTTAAATTTCCGATTCCTTTAGGATTTTGTGTGCGGTTTAGGTTGATAGACAATCCCACTTCTGTTGTTAAAGTAGGCTTATAAGTAAGATTTTTGGGAATTTGTAAAGGTTGTAGATTAGAACCAGAAAGTCCTGCATAATCTCCCTCTAAGTTATTTGTGCCCGTCATTGTTCCGTCAGCTGCAATTTTACCTAGATTAATCCCATACATATAATAGCCACTAGAATTAACCAAATAACCCTCACCATCTAAACTAAAAGAGCCATCACGTGTAAAGTAATTTTGTTGTGTTCCATTATAAACTGGCGCGTTAATATCAAAAGCACCATTTTTGTTAAGCCCAACGACAAACCAACCTTTGCCACTATAAGCAACATTAAAGTCTCCCTCTGCACTAACATAAGTCCCATCATTCGCATTGATAGCATTAGAGCCTATGGTAGAACCATAGTTGTAATCATTAGAAATTGGAGAATTTGCATTCACATAACTCATACTTGTTGCAAAAAGACTTTTAAACTCTGGTAAATTTGCGCGGTAACCCACCGTATTAACATTTGCGATATTATTAGAAGTGGAATCAATCCCAAATTGATGGGTTCTAATTCCACTAATTCCATTATAAAATGCACCGACCATTAGAAATCCTTTCCATACATTTTAATGATTAACTTTTAGGTTGAAAAGTATGTGCGTAAGTAATTGGAATTACCATTTCACCAAGTTTCAAATAAGGCACACCTTTGTCATAGAGCACACTTTGCACCTCACCACGTCCAAGTTC
>NZ_CATKCB010000202.1:0-19523 GCF_949747025.1 Helicobacter sp. UBA3407
AAAGAAAAAGGAATCTCAAGGAGAGATTTTATGAAGTGGGCTGGAGCAATGACAGCTATGTTGTCTTTGCCGGCAAGTTTTACTCCGCTAACTGCGAAAGCAGCAGAAGTTGCAGACCGCTTACCTGTGATTTGGCTGCATTTAGCAGAATGCACAGGCTGTAGTGAAAGCCTCTTAAGAAGTGATGGACCGGGCATTGCAAGTTTGATTTTTGATTATATTTCTTTAGAATACCACGAAACCATTATGGCTGCGGCTGGCTATCAAGCAGAAGAAAACCTAGAATCCGCAATAGAAAGATACAAAGGTCGTTATGTATTAATGGTAGAGGGTGGCGTGCCAACGGGGCTAGAAGGACAATACTTAACAATTGGCGCGCACGGAAATACAGGCTTGGCAAATGCGAAATTAGCGAGTGAAAATGCGGCGGCAATTTTTGCGATTGGGACTTGCTCAAGCTTCGGTGGAATCCAAGCAGCCCACCCTAACCCAACTGCAGCAAAACCGCTTAGTGAAGTTACCAACAAACCTGTGATTAATGTGCCCGGTTGTCCTCCAAGTGAAAAAAATATCGTGGGCAATGTGATTCATTTCTTGCTTTTTGGCACTCTACCACAACTTGATGCATTCAATCGTCCAAAATGGGCTTATGGATTAAGAATCCACGATTTATGCGAAAGACGCGGGCATTTTGACGCAGGAGAATTTGTGCAAAGATTCGGTGATGAGGGTGCAAAAAATGGTTATTGCCTCTATAAAGTTGGCTGTAAAGGACCTTATACTTTCAACAACTGCTCCAAATTACGTTTTAACTCCCATACAAGCTGGCCTATTCAAGCAGGACACGGCTGTATTGGTTGCAGTGAGCCAAATTTCTGGGATACTATGGGACCTTTTGAAGAGCCACTTGCTAGCAAACTCTACAATGCGCCGTTGTTTAAAGGTGCAGACCGCACCGCAGATAATATCGGAATTACATTACTCGGCGCAGCAGCCATCGGTATGGCGGCACACGCAGTTCTAAGTAATTTTAGAAAAGACAAAGAATAAGGAGAATTTATGACAAAAAGAATTATTGTAGATCCTATCACAAGGATTGAGGGGCACTTAAGAATTGAAGTCATTGTAGATGAAAATAATGTCATTACCGATGCTTATTCTAGCTCTACTTTATGGCGCGGTTTAGAGGTTATCGTAAAAAACCGCGACCCTAGAGATGTCGGTTTTATGGTGCAAAGAATCTGCGGTGTTTGCACATTTTCACATTACAAAGCCGGAATTACCGCAGTAGAAAACGCGCTAGGGATTCAGATTCCATTTAATGCACAAATGGTGCGAAGCTTGATGAATGTTTCTCTTGTAATGCACGACCACTTGGTGCATTTCTATCACTTGCATGGATTGGATTGGTGTGATATTACGGAAGCACTTAAAGCTGACCCCAAAAAAGCAAGTGAGATTGCGTTTAAATACTCTAAAAACCCGATTGCAACAGGTGCCGATGAGCTTGTTGCTGTGCAAGAAAAAGTTAAAGCCTTTGCGAATGCTAAACAAGGTTTAGGACCTTTTGCAAATGCTTATTGGGGACACAAAACCTATAAATTCTCTCCTGAACAAAACCTCATCGTGCTTTCCCATTACTTAAAAGCTCTTGAAGTTCAAAGAGTTGCGGCACAAATGATGGCAATCTTCGGCGCAAAACAACCCCACCCACAAAGTTTAACCGTTGGGGGTGTAACTTGCGTTGCAGATATTTTAGACCCTAGCAGATTGGGAGATTGGCTCACTAAATACAAAGAAGTAGGGGATTTCATCAATCGCGCTTATTATGCAGATGTCGTAATGGCAGCTGAAGTCTTCAAAAACGAACCAAGCGTGCTTAAAGGTTGCGGTGTGCGCAACTTCCTTTCTTATGCCGAAATTCCTGTCAATCATAATGAGACGCTTTATAGCACAGGTGTTGTGCGAGGTGGCGATATTTCTAAACTCCTAGAAGTCAATGAAGACCTCATCACAGAAGAAGCAACACATTCTTGGTATCAAAACGACAAAGCATTGCACCCTTATGATGGCGAAACAGAGCCAAATTATACAGGATTCACAGATGCGGAGACCATTGGACCTGATGGTAACCCACTCAAAACAAAAGCAATTGATATGCGCGGTAAATACAGCTGGATTAAATCCCCTCGTTATAATGGCGAACCTATGGAGGTAGGACCGCTTGCAACAATTGTTGTGGGACTAGCAGCCAAGAATCCTCGTATCACAAAAATTGCAACACAATTCCTAGAAGATACGGGATTACCAATTGAAGCACTTTTTAGCACATTGGGTAGAACTGCAGCACGACTTTTGGAATGCAAGCTTTCCACAGATTATGGCATAGAAGCTTTTAATTCTTTGGTAGCAAATCTCAAAACAGGCGACCAAACCACTTGCGCTCCTTATAAGATTGACAAAAACAAAGAATACAAAGGGCGTTACATTGGTAATGTTCCACGCGGGACACTAAGCCACTGGGTAAGAATCAAAGACGGCGTCGTAGCAAATTATCAAGCAGTTGTGCCAAGTACTTGGAATGCAGGACCAAAAGATTCTAAAAATCAAATGGGACCCTATGAAGCTTCATTAGTTGGAATCAAAGTGCAAGATATTACCAAACCGCTAGAAATCGTGCGGACTATCCATTCCTTTGACCCTTGTATCGCGTGTGCAGTGCATTTAATGGATACAAAAGGGAATGAAATCAGCCAATATAGACTTGACCCCATTGCGATGAATTGTAAAATTTAAGGAGAAATTATGGAAACAAGATACAGAGCTGTGCTTGAGTTTTCAAAACTCACACGGATTTTCCATTGGATTAGAGCATTAGCAATTTTTGGATTAATTGCAACAGGATTCTATCTTGCTTATCCTTTTTTAGCACCTAATAATTTCACAGGCGAACCTGTGGGGTTTCTTTATGCTTTAATGCGCAGTTGGCATTTGATTCTTGGCTTCTTACTCATTGCAGTAACTATTTTTCGCCTTTATCTACTTTTGACAAAAGAATGTGCATTAGAGCGTCGCTCTATTTTGGATTTTTTCAATCCTTTTGTGTGGTTTGGCGTCTTGAAAAGCTATCTACTTTTTGGCGGACATCCTCATTTAAAAGGTGCTTACAATCCCTTACAGCTTGCAACTTACTTAGGTGTAATGCTTTTAATTATTGCAATTTCTCTTAGCGGACTTGTGCTTTATGCGCATGTTTATCACGAGGGCTTGGGGGGATTCATCGCGCCTTTAATGAAACCTTTGGAAGTGCTTTGTGGCGGAATCGCTAATGTGCGCTTAATCCACCATATTTTAACTTGGGCATTCGTTATTTTTATTCCAATTCATATTTATATGGCAAGCTGGAATAGCGCGAAATTCCCTGGTGCTGGTGTAGATACGATTTTTAGCGGCGTCAAATTTGAAAAAGATGAGTAAGCATAAATACCCAATGCGATTCCTTGCGAATCGCATTTCCGCATTTTAAAATAAATGAAAATCCTCGTGTTGGGCATTGGCAATATTCTATTTGGTGATGAGGGGATTGGTGTGCATTTATCCAATCTATTGAAACTCAATTATACTTTTAGCGGTGAGCATTGTGTGGAGATTGTAGATGGCGGGACAATGGCTCAACATTTAATTCCCCTTATCACGCAATACGATTCTGTGTTGATTATAGATTCTATTGACGCAAAAGATGCCAAAATAGGTGATGTTTATTTTTTTGACTTTCGTGCAATTCCTAACCAAATCACTTGGGCTGGTAGTGCGCACGAAGTAGAAATGCTCCAAACCCTACGAATGATTGAAATGTTAGGAGATTTACCGCCAACAAAGATTTTAGGTATTAAACCTTTTATTATTGGAGAAAATCCAACCTTTGAACTCACAGAGGAAGTCAAACAGGGCGCAAAGCTAATGGAATCCCAAGCAATTCACTACTTAGAATCACTTGGCGTTCAAATCTCCAAAACCTCTTATCAAGATTTGCAAGAAATTGCACGTTTCTCCTACAAAGGATACTAAATGACTTCTGAAACTTCAGAGTTGGAATCCCACTTAATTGTCGCTTTCGTTTTCCAACAAATCGCTAAACTTGCTTTCCCGCACAATATTCAAAATTTCTTACTCAAATCTCTACATTTTGCCCTAAGAAAAACCAACCTACAAGGGCAATTTGTGCAAAATTCTCAAGATTCTTTTAGGCTAGAGGTGCAGGGAAGCCAACAAGAAATTTTGAACTTTAGCGATTCTTTGCAAAACTATATTCCACTTTCTTTACAATGGACTTTTAAAGAGTTGATTGTTTTAGAATCTTTCTCTAAAGAGAATTTAATTTCATTAAATCATCTCTTTGTAACTCACTTTCTAACCCCTTTGGAGCTGCAACAATTAAGCAACAAAGAATCCCCGAATTTCTGTAACCTATGGGCGCAATGGATAGATTTTCAGCCCACCAAAATGACATTTTTAAAAGAGGAGCAAAGAAACGAGATTCAAAATGCACAAGATTTGATAGAATCTCTCCAAACTCTTGCAAATCTTTTGAAGCAAAATGAGTGCATCTTTGTCAAAACAATTTTTGGCAAAAAGGAGTTGGTGCTTTTAGAGGAAAACAATCCGCCAAATTTAGAGGAGATTGGAGAGGATTTTTGCTTTATGCCCTACTCCCTTATCAATGTCAAAATGCTTTTTAGGGTAGAAAATGAGGAATTGCAAGCCTTAGCAACTTTGGAAAAACCCATTTTGAAGCTTGCTCCTAAAAGCATTTTTCAACATTTCTTCCCTATTGCGCAAGTGAATGTCCTTTTGCCTTTTGAGCCTTATTTAGTTCTTTTGAGTAAATTTTTGGATTCCTCTTTAGGTCTATATTTGTTGCCACTCCGACAAAAAAGAAAAAATGGAATCTGTGAATTTGTTGCTGAAGATTCCAAACCCCTGACTTTAAGCATTGCGCAAAACTCCCTTATCTTGCCACATCGCTTTGAATCTTACAAACCCAATTCTATTGCCAATGCTTTCTTGCAAGCTATTACAAAGGATTCTTTAAATCGTGTCAATGCACTTTATCTTGGTGAGAATCGCACGCTTTTTTGGGTATATTTTAATGAGAATTTCAAAGAAGCACTCACATTTAACTTTGAAAGCAACCTAGGAACAATCCTTGAGACATTCAAAACCCTAAACCAAACCACACAAAGTTTGTTAAAAAATTTTTCATCTCATTTTGAATCCATAATCCACGCTCTAGAATCTCTCCCCAAAAATTCTGTCCCCTCACAAAACCTATTAGACTTGGTGGGAATGTGCGGTGTCTTACTAGGCTTAGGTGAATCTCACAATCTCAAAGCAAGCGCAAATGCGGTGATAGAATGTGCATGGAAATTTTTGGGCAAAAAAGGTCCGCGCATCGATTTTAGACTAGAGCGCGACACAGAGGGTAAAATCTCCTTAAACACTTTGCAAACCTTGCGTTCTGTTATGAGCTTCAGACTTGCTGGAGTAGAGAACGAGTTGCTATGCTTTGGAATCTTGGATTCTTTAGCGGAATTTTTTGCTAATTTTAGTCGTGATATGGAGGAAAACTACCAAACAAAAGGCATCGTTGTCTGTGGCAAATTATTTTTGAACACACAATTTATAAATCAATTCTTGCATTATTTGCCAAAAACCTCTGAAATCTATGCTTGTGCAACAATGGAATTTAAAAACAAAACTCTATAAACCCACGCCTTTGTGATTCCGCTATATCCTTGCGAGATTTCGCAAAAATGCAGCAAGCAAGATTCTATATTATAAATTTGCAGAATAAAGCAATGGGTGTTCTTGCGAGAAAATTTGAAACTTTCATAGCAATCCATAATATCATTTATAAGAAATATGGAATCGCAAATAAAAAATGCTTTTTAGGCAAAGCACTTCGCAATGTATGCTTACTCACTAGCACAATGAAATTTTTGATTCTATTTAAATAGCACACTTCCTAAACGCACGCAGTTGCTTCCGCAAGCAATCGCAAGCTCAAAATCCTCACTCATTCCCATACTTAAAGTCTTTGCACCTTTATTTTGCAGAGATTCAAAAATCCTATATGTTTGCTCAAAACTCTTTTGAATCATTTTTTTTTCATCTGTATGCGCACCAATACTCATCAAACCGCACAACTTGATGTTTGGGCAAGTTTCCAAAATCCTGCAATACATTTCTTGTGCAACTTCTGGCATAAAGCCACTTTTGCTCTCCTCTTTGGCACTATTGACTTGCAACAAGGTGCGCAAAGCCTTATTTTCTTTTTGCAATCGCTTTTGTAATTGCTCTGCTAACTCCAAAGAATGCAAGCTTTGGAGCATAAAGGGATTGAGGCTTAAAAGTGCGTTAATTTTATTACTCTGCAAAGAGCCGATGAAATGCCATTCTAGTGGAAGAGATTCTAAGATTTCAGATTTCGCTTTCAAGTCTTGCACTTTATTTTCACCAAAGGCGCGTTGCCCACAAGCATAAAGTGCTGTGATTTCCTCTTGTGTAGAATATTTGCTCACTGCAACCAAGCGCACGATTCTGTGCCTATCTACCGCAATTCTTGCTTTTTCAATTCTTTCTATTACATCTATTAGATTCTGATTTAATTTTTCTTGCATAAATCTCCTTTAAAAAGGCATTGTTCCATTAAGAATGCGTAAAATATCATTATACAATCCAAGCCCCATAAGTCCCAATAACACAATCCAACCTGCCATACTTAAACGATAAAAAGTATTTTGTGTTGGAATTCTTTTTGTTAGCATTTCATAAAATGTAAAAAGAATATGCCCACCATCAAGGGCTGGAATCGGAAGTAAATTTAAGATTCCAAGATTTACAGAAATCAAAGCAGTAAATGCAAAAAGCGTAACAATCCCTAATTCACTTGCCTTTTTGGTAATGCTCACAATAGAAACTACACCCCCTACTTCGCTCAATGGCACAACGCCACTCAACATTTTTTCAATGCTTTGCAAGATTAACTTGCTAGATTCCAAAGTCTGACCAAAAGCATAGGAAATAGAATCCACAAAAGAATAAGACACAAGCCTTACCTCTCCACTAGAAAAAATCCCAATTAAAGGACGCGCAATCTTCTCACCAAAGAGATTTTTGGATTCTCCTATTTTGGGGATTAAAATCGTCTGATACTCTTTAGAGTCTCGCAAAAATACAATCTCTAGCTCCCCTTTGGATTTGGCAATCGTTTGGCTCAATGCTTCCCAAGTTTGAATTTTTTGTCCATTAATGCTAAGAATTTCATCGCCACTGCGTAACCCAGCAATTTCCGCTGGCATATTTGTTTCTACTTTGCCCACCACAGGAGCTAATTCATTTTTCCCCATTAAGCCAATGGCGACAAAAAGCAAAAAAGCTAACAAGAGATTAAAACACGAACCTGCGGCTAAAATCAGCAATCGCTTATAAGCTGCAATACCATAAAGACTATCACTAGCAGTATCACGCATCATAGGATCAAAGTCGCTCTGCCCTTTAAGCTGAACAAATCCTCCTAATGGAATGGGACGCAAAGAATATTCTGTCTCGCCGATTTGTTTTTTAAAGATTCTTGTTTTACCAAAACCTATACTAAAAGCTTCCACACGCACGCCAAAAAGTTTAGCTGCCAAAAAATGCCCCAATTCATGAAAAAAAACCAAAAAAGATAAGACTAAAATTGAGCTAATTATTCCCATTTAGCGCGCCTTTGCATACATTTTAACATAATCATAGCCTGAATAAAGTGTCAAAACTACCGCAAGCCACAAAGTCATATTGGCAAAAGAATAATCCATAAGCAAAAATGCAATTGCAGTAATTTGCAAGCCTGTTTTATATTTACCAAGATTAGAAGCCGCAACTTTGATTCCTTTGCTCGCAGCCACTACACGCAATCCGGTAATAAAAAATTCGCGACTAAGAATCAAAAAGACTGCCCACACATCTGCGCGATTCCATACCAAAAGCCCAATTAATGCAGATAACATCAACAATTTATCAGCAAGCGGGTCAAAAATTTCTCCAAAAATGCTTGAAACATTGAAACTGCGCGCAATAAAGCCATCAAAAAAATCCGTAATACTTGCGAGACAAAACACCAAACAGGCGAAATAATTAATCCAACTAGGGTGGATGGGGGGTGGAAGAATCCACTTTCCATAGAGAATTATTGCAAGCAAAAGAAAAGCAAATATAATCCGAAGAATAGTCAAGCCATTCGGTAAAGATTCTAATTTCATCATCTTTTTCACTCTATTTAAAGCTTGTTCCTCCATCAATCACAATCGTTTGTCCTGTAAGCCAAGCACTTGCGCTACTATCGCATAAAAATAAACAAGCCCCCGCAATATCCTCTGGAGCTCCCATACGATTGAGTGGGCTTTGCTCTACCACTTTTTCTTTAATCTCGGCAAAATCCGGAAATGCCTTTAATGCATCTGTTTCAATGGGACCACCACTCACTGCATTAACGCGAATATTATACTCTCCAAGCTCCATTGCAGCATATTTCACCATTGTTTCTACGGCATTCTTTGAGTTGCCGTGCCCTGCATAATTTGGCATATACACGAGATTCCCTGTGGAGCTAAGGGAAATAATACTTCCACCGCCTACCTTTTGCATTCTCTTTGCTGCTTCTTGCGCACCGACAACAAAAGCAAGTACGGTAGCAGTGTAGATATTGTTTAGTCCTTTAGGTTTCAAGCGCATAAAAGGCGCGAACCCTCCCACGACACTCTTGCCATAAATAATCGCATTGCTCACAAAAAAATCTATCCTCTCAAAATCTTCATCAATTTTTGCAAACAAATCCTTATAAGTCTCTGGTTGCAAAACATCTAAAGGATAAGCTTTGGCTTTGATAAAAAATTGCGATTCCACATCTGCTATGATTTTATTTGCTTCTTCTACATTTTTATTATAAGTAAATGCAATATTTACACCCTTTTGCGCAAAACGATAGAGAATCGCTTTTCCGATTCCACGCGTCGCACCACTAATAACTAAAGTTTTGCCTTTGAAATTTTCATTCATTTTACTACCTCATATTGACTTAAAATTTTTTCAAGATATTCTATATTTTGTGCCGATGGAGCAACCAATGGCAAACGATATTCCAATGTTTTTAAAAGTCCGCTTAAATACATTGCTGCCTTGATTGGAATCGGATTGCTTTCTATGAACAACGCTTTATTAATTGCGTAAAGTTCATTGTTTAATTCTCTTGCGCGTTCATAATTATGCGATTGCAAAAGTGCGTGTGTTAATTCCGCAATTTTGTTTGGCAAAAGATTGGAAGTAACAGAAATCACACCTACCCCACCACAACTTAAAATAGGATAATTAATTGCATCTTCGCCACTTACAATGCTCAAATCTTTAGCATTCATATTCAAATCTATTACCTTTTCAATGCTACCACTTGCTTCTTTGACTCCATAAATATTTGGAATCTCATTAAAAAGTCGCAAAATAGTTTTTGTTTCCAAATTCACACCCGTGCGACCCGGCACATTATAAAGCATAAGAGGAATGCTTACTGCATTTGCAACCTCCTTGTAATGCAAAAACAAGCCCTCTTGTGTTGGCTTATTATAATAAGGTGTAACACACAAAATTGCATCTGCTCCGCAACTTTGTGCAAATTTAGCAAGCTCAATTGCTTCTTGCGTAGAATTACTTCCAGCACCCGCTAAAACCTTGACATTATGCCCCTCCTTGCGACTTGCTTTACAGACGCTCACTGCAACTTCAATACATTCTTTATGCTCTTTGTGGCTTAATGTTGCACTCTCACCTGTTGTGCCAACAGGCACGATAACATCAATACCATATTGAATCTGTCTTCTAATCAAAGATTCATAACTTTCCAAATCCAACAGAGCATTTTTAAAAGGCGTGATTAATGCAGTCATTGCGCCTTTGACTTGATTTTCTACTTGCATTGTTTTCCTTATTTTGTCAGGGTTAAAATTGTTGCATTTGAGCGAACAAAATATTTTTGCGCCACTGCAACAATTTCTTCTAAGCTTAAGCTATCAAAATCTTGCTCAAAATGCAAGAGGGATTCTAAATCATTGCGTACGATATAGCTTCCAAACAAGCTTGCTACGCCACTGCTAGATTCTAGCTCGTATAAAAAATTTGCGCGCAAATTTGTTTTTGCTTTTTGCAATTCCGCCTCGTTGAGTTTCCCAAGCTTTACTTTTTCAATTTCTTGTAAAATTGCCTTTTCTAACTTTTCTAGGCTCACACCTACATTTGCCAATCCCATAAAAATAAATAATCCATCATCTTGCAAATCCATATTGTAAGCATAAATTTCTGTGGCAAGCCGTTTCTTATCCACAATCTCGCTAACAAGCGGGCTACTCTTGCCACCACTTAGAATCTCGCCTAATGCACTAAGAGCAATTTGGTCTTTGTGATTAAAAGGAGGAGTTCTAAATGCAAGTGCCAAAATCTCCACTTCGCTTGGTTTATGCACTTCCACTCTGCGCTCACCCTCTTGTTTGGGTTCTTTTGTATGTAATTGTAATGGAATCTCTTTTTTGTTTTTAATCTTTTCAAAATACTTTTTGACTTCCTTTAGGGCGATTTTTTCGTCTATATCTCCCGCAATCACAATTGCCGCATTTTGAGGTTGATAATAAAGACTATGGAATGCGCGAATATCTTCAATGCTCCAAGCTTTAATATCTTCCATAAAACCAATAGGAGTCCAATGATAAGGGTGATAGATAAAAGCTGTATTAAAAAGTCTAAAATACAAATAACCCATAGGGTTATTGTCTGTCCGCCATAGCCTCTCCTCCGCTACGACATTGCGTTCGGGTTGAAACTCCTCATCTTTTAAGCTCAAATTTTGCATAAGCTCACTAAAAAGCTCTAAAGATTTGCCAAGATTCTGCGTGCTAGATTTAATATAATAATGCGTATAGTCAAAGCTCGTTGCGGCGTTTGTAGAACCACCAAAACCTTTGATAACCCTATCAAATTCTCCTGCCTTTAAATTCTTAGTGGATTTAAAGTTTAGATGTTCTAGCATATGTGCGATTCCACTTTTGCCCATTGTCTCATTACGACTACCGACTTTATAAAATACATTAGTCGTAATCACATTACTTTGATTCTTTAATGGAATCACTACAACTTCCAAACCATTTTTCAGTGTCGTTTGATAATGTTTTGGAAGCACAGATTTTATCGGGCTATTTTCCGCCATCAAAACTCCTACTAAAAATAAATTAACACAAAAAATTCTAAAAATTATGCAGATTAATTGCATAAATCCACGCCTACCGCTTCGCCAATATGGTTGAATCCATCACGTTCTAAAAAATTTTTTAAATCTAAATTGATTTGTTTTACTAAACTTGGTCCCTCAAAAATCAGCGCACTAAAAACTTGCACAAGATTTGCACCCAAACGAATCCTTGTGTAAGCCTCCTGTGCATTTGAGATTCCACCCACGCTTATAAGCGTTGTTTTTTGATTTGTATTCTTCAAATAAAGCGCAATCTGTTTCAACATTTCGCGACTTTTTGAGGCTAAAACCTTTCCGCTAATTCCTCCTCTATCTTGTGGTCGTGCAACAAGACTATAATCCAAAGTCGTATTGGTTGCAATAATGCCTTTTGCTCCGCTTTTTATCGCTGCTTCAATCAAACTCAAAGCAAAATCTATCTCCAAATCAGGAGCAATTTTTAAATAAATTGGCTTAGTATAAACTTGACAAAGACTACTAAAAAGCTCTTGAATGAAATTAATATTTTGCAAATCACGCAAATTTGGTGTATTAGGCGAAGAAAGATTCACGCTCAAATAATCACTACTTTGTGCAAAATTGCGCGCTAAAGTCAAATAATCCTTAAGAGATTCTTCTTGTGAAGTAATTTTGTTTTTACCAATATTCACACCCAAAGGCACAACAAAGGGAAAAAGATTCTTTAAGTACGCATTTACCATACTCATTCCCTCATTGTTGAATCCCATTGCGTTTTGGATAGATTCCTCTTCTATATGTCGCCAAAGACGCGGCTTATCATTGCCGCTTTGCGCTAAAGGCGTTACCGCTCCTAGCTCTAAATGTGAAAAACCTAGTGCGCAAAGCAATTCTATCATCTTAGCATTTTTGTCAAATCCCGCTGCCAATCCCACAGGATTATAAAAGCGCATTCCATCAATTTCTTGCATCAAAATAGAATCTTTCAAGCAATTCTTATAAGACAAAAAAGGCAAAAAAGCTGGAATCTTTGGAGCGATTTTGCCCAAAAATTCTATGATTGTATGCGCAGTTTCTGGATTGGTTTTAAAAATAAAAGGACGTAAAGTTTGATAGTTTAGCATTTCCACCTCATTTTTAAAAATTCTGAAATTGTAACATTTTTTGATAAAGTTGCAATAAAGTCTTTTTAAACTTTATTTTTATTACATATCCTCCTCTTGAAGCATTGCACGAGACTCCTCACGCACACAATCCATACCAATGTAAAATTCTTTCATCATAGAAAGAAAGAGGTATTTCCCTTTTTGTGTTGGATAATACGATGTGCCTTTTTTGACAATATTACCGCTCAAACGCAAAAAAGTAACTTCTTTTAGTAAATCTTTCTCTAAATCTGCACCATACAACATTTTAAATCTCTCCTTGTTTGCCTCCCCACCAAAAAGTTCTACCATTAAACGATATTGCAATTGCGATTTTTTAGAATATTTACGCTCTCTTTCTACTCCCATTTGTCCATTTTGGATTTTTTGTGCATAGTTTTTCAAAGAAAAGGTATTCACATACAATGTGCCATCTAAAAAACTAAATGACCCCGAGCCAATCCCAACATATTCGTCATTATTGACTACATATTCATCAAAAATTTCACTGCCTTTATATGAAAATGCCCAACTAGATAAAGGAATGAAATCCGAAGAAAGAGTGTCCAAAATCTGCGCATAAAGTCGTGCTTCATTTTGCAAATCCACTTCCCCGATAGAACGTTTTAAAATACTTTTTACAGAGGGAGAGGACATCAAGGGATAAGTCGTCAGTTGATTCGGTTTTAATTCTTGAATAATTTTTAAATCTCGCGCAAGCATTTCTTGTGTTTGATTAGGAAAATTAAAGATTAAATCCACATTTAAAATAGGTAGAATCCCCAAAGCAGATTCAAGCTTTTGACGCGTTACTTCTCCGCCACCAAACTTCTCATAACGTCCAATCTTGCGTAAGATTCCATCATCAAAGGTTTGTACACCCACAGAAAGCCTATCAATCCTCCCTTTAAATTGCTCTAAAGTCTCTCTTTGCAGATGATTAGGGTCAGACTCACAAGAGACTTCTTGAATATTAAAAAGTGCTTTGGCTAAATCAAGTGTTTTGCACAATTCATCAGGTAAAATAGAAGTTGTCCCACCTCCCACATAAACAGCACTAAAATCATATCCCAAGTCTTTTACCATTTGCATTTCTTTGCGCAAATTCATAAAGTAAATGCGTGCTTTTTCTTCTTGAAACAAAAAACGATTAAAAGAACAATAAGTGCAAAGCGTTGCACAAAATGGTATATGGATATAAAGCAAATAATTTTTACTTTTGACTTTTTGTGGATTAGGCAAAGGAAGTTTAGTCCGCTTGTTTTTTTTTAAATGCAGATAATGCTGCGTCGCATAACGCATAATGTAATTTGCTAACTTTGTTGAAAGATTTTGCTGTATCATTATCAATTCGCACTCTTTTATTTAAAATTCAAAAACAAAATTGGCGATTATAGAAAATAATTTGTAAATAAAAAATAAATTCAAAGAATAAATTTGATTTAAAGAAAGATTTGCCTAAAGCACAAAAGTGCTTTAAACTTATGCCATAATGTCCAATTTATTCACACTTGGCTGTGGAGCTTGTGTAGATTCTACTGGGGCTTGAGTTTGCAAATTTGCTTGTGTATTTTGCATTCCATTGATAAGAGAGCTCATTAGTGCCTCTTCGCTTTGTATTGCCTTTTTTAAAACATTCAAATTACCGCTTGCTACCACAGAACCGCTATCAATTCCTGAAATCATAACAGACTCCTTTCTGTTTATTTTGTATCCTTTTATAAAAAGAACTACGAATTATATATCGGCATTTTTTATGATTCTATAAAGTATAAAAACTTTATTTTTATTCTCCTTGTTTTAGCTTTATTAATTTAATTTTGCTAAAATTACGACAATTTTTATAATTTCCCCAAAAGAAAGGCAAATCAAATGAAAAAAATTTTGAAAATTTTAGGAATCTTAATCGTCCTCTTTTTATTCATCATCGGCACTACTTTAACTTGGCTTTTCTCAAGCAGTGGCAATGAATTTTTAAAAAACAAAATCACACAAATTGCAAATGAAAAAGCTCCCATTGGCTTAGAATTTACACATTTTAAGCTAGGTTTTAGCAAATATGCGTTTAGCATCACAGACAAACAAAAATCTCAAATTACACTCAATGGCGACTATTCGCTTTTCACCCTTAACACTAATGCACAAATTCACGCAGCTATTAAAGACTTAAGCCCTTATGAGCAGCTCATCGGCATGAAGCTTAATGGGGGAATTGGTCTTAATGGAGAAGTGAAAAAAAATGGAGGCGACATAGATGTAAAAGCTGACATCACTGCATTTAATAGCCTAATTAATGCAGATATTACACTCAAAGATTATAATCCTAAAAGATTATTTATCACTAGTAAAGAAGGTATTAAAGCCGAATCTCTGCTCGCCTTTTTAAATCAACCCAAATATGTAAGTGGCAAAATTTTACTTAATGCGGATATGGATATTTCCAATCTAAGCGCGCCAAGCGGAGGATTCCAAATCGCCTCTAATGCGCTCTCTCCAAATATCTCACTCTTAAATAAAAACTATGGAATCCTTTTACCCAATGAACCAATCAAACTTGCAATTAATGGTAAAGCACAAAAAGATTCTATCATTACAACCTTGCTTGCTTCTTCTAGCTACTTAAATCTTAGCTCTAGCAATCTTCAAGCAAGCTTGAACGACTATGCAACCAATGGAGAGATTAAAATTAGCCTTGAAAAAATCGGCTTTGGTGGAATAATGCTTAAATCTCCCGTGATTGCAAATATTAACCTAAAATCAAGCAAAATTACTAACCAAGAGGCAACCCTCGCCTTAAATCTCATTACAAATCCTATTTTGGCACATATCAACTTGCCAAACTATACGCCAAAAGACTTGACAATCAGTGCGCAAGATTTGAATTTGCAAGAAATCTTGAATCTCATTGCCAAATATACCAATGCCACACCTTATAATGCAAACGGCGCGGTAAATTTAAACGCTAAAATAGACAAAATCAATCTAGATACTTTAGATTATAATCTAGCCTCAAAATTAAATAGCACCATTACAAGCCTGAATTATCAAGGAATCCAACTTGCAAACAACAATATTCTCAATGCAGAAATTAATGGAGACTCCAAAAGACTCAAAACAAAAGTGCAAAGTGATTTGTTTGATTCCAAGCTACTTGCCAATGTTGCTTTGAAAGATTATTCGCCTGAAAATGTAGAATTAGATATTCACAATCTCAACTTGCAAAAACTCGCCAAATTATTTAACTATGCCGCAGAGGGGCAGCTTGATGTAAAGGCAAATCTTAAAAATTTCAAAGATTCTAGCTTTGATGGAGATTTTGAAATAGATTCCAAACAAATCACCCTTGCCAAAGCCACACTTAACGCGTTAAGTGGAATGAAATTCAAACAAGATATTTCTTTGGCTCTTAACGGAAGTGGGAGTTTAAAAAATGGAAATGGAAATGCGCAGATTAAAGCAAATGGCAAAGATTTGAATGTAGAAATCAGCAATGTTAAAATCAATCTACCCAACAATGCTTATAGTGCAGACTTTAACCTAAACACACCCGAAATTGCTAACATCAATCCATTGGATATGACTCTTAAAGGCGCACTTTCTCTTAAAGGAAATGCTGCTTTTGCAAATGAAATTCCAAGCCTTAGCTTGCAAAACAAAGATTTTGGCGATTTAGACATTAAACTTGCCAATGAAAAACTTGTGTTAAAAGGCACAAATTTAGATGTGAAAAAAATCGCTAACTTTACAGGCAATGGCAAATTAGTCAAAGGGGGAATCCTAAATGCGAATGCAGACTTAGTAATTAAAGGCAAAGATTCTCAAACGATTCTAAAAAATCTTAATGGAATTGCGGAACTAAACAGCAAAGATTTAGAAATTTATAGTGTAGATATTGATGCACTTGTGAGTAATTTTGAAAAAAGTAGCAGTATTAGCCTCTTAGATGTTGGCGCATTTGTGCTTGCAGGTCCTTTGGGAATCGCCGCAACAAAAGGCACAAATGTCGGCATGCTAGGACTAAATGCGGTAATAGAAGCCAAAAGCGTCATCAAAGAATTAGAAGCAAAATTTGATATAAAAAACGGAATCGCAACCGCGCAAGATGTTGCTTTTGCCACAAAAAAAACACGATTAGCAGCAGTTGGCGCAATCAATCTTAATAACAATGCTTTTGAAAACTTTACCATCGGATTGCTAGATAATAAAGATTGTGCAAAATATTCTCAAAAAATCAAAGGCACATTGGATAATCCCAAAATTGAAATCACTCAAACCACCATTTCTACTGCAGTCAATCTCGCAACTTCACTTTTTGGACAAATCAAAAAAGGTGCGCAGAATGTTGCAAAACCTGTGATAGGAGAAAGCACAGAGCAATGTGTGCCATTCTATCACGGAAGCGTCCAACACCCAAAACAATGAGAGATTCTGCGCTTTATCGTTTAATTTTTGTGCAACCGCATAATGGGGAGACAAAACTCTTTTTATGCGGAATCACATTGCTAACCTTTTACGCTTTAGCCATCATCACTTGTTTTTTACTGCAAAATGGTATAGGGGATAAACTTCTAAGTATAGGTTTAAGCTCTCTTGTGTTTGGGCGGGCTGCTGGAATTTCATTGGCTTTAGCATTAGAATTTAATACTTTTTGGGCTACAATTTTAAATATCTATATTGAAAACACAATGGTAATAATTCTTTATCCGCTTTTTGTATGGAGTATTCAAGGGATTAGCACTTTTAAAAGAACTGAACAATTTTTTGCTTCAATCTATCAGGTTGCGCAAAAATATGAAAAACCGATTCAAAAATATGGAATCGTGGGTTTGTTTGCATTTGTATGGTTACCCTTTTGGATGACAGGTCCTATTGTAGGTGCAGCAATCGGATATTTTATGCACCTAAAAGTCTGGCTGAATCTCCTTGTCGTTCTTAGTGGCACAAACATTGCGATTCTATGTTGGGCATATTTGCTAGAAAGCTTAGATTCTCAACTCAAATATTTTGGACAAAATACGATGTGGGTTTTATTGAGTGTATTTGTAAGCCTTGCTATTTTTGGCACATTCTTTGCAAAACTTAAAAGCAAAAAAGGAGAAAAATGAGACTAATTTCTTGGAATGTTAATGGTTTGCGAGCCTGTATGAATAAAGGCTTTATGGATTTTTTCAATACAATTAATGCAGATGTTTTTTGTATTCAAGAATCCAAAATGCAAAAAAGTCAAGCGGATTTTAGCTTTCCAAACTATCAAGATTATTGGAATAGTGCAGAGAAAAAGGGGTATTCTGGTGTTGTGATTTTAAGCAAGACACAACCCCTTAGCATAGATTACGATATGGGCATAGAACACCATGACAAAGAGGGAAGAATCCTTACTGCACAATTCAATGATTTTTTTCTTGTCAATGTCTATACGCCAAATTCTAAGCGAGAATTAGAGCGACTAGACTATCGTATGCAATGGGAAGATGACTTTTTAAGATTCCTAAAATCCTTAGAACAAAAAAAACCTGTTATTCTATGTGGAGATTTAAATGTAGCACATCAAGAGATTGATTTAAAGAATCCTAAAAATAATCGCAGAAATGCTGGATTTACCGATGAAGAAAGGGGCAAAATGACGACTCTACTTAATGCTGGATTTACAGACACTTTTCGTTATTTTTATCCAAACTTAGAAGGAGCATATAGCTGGTGGAGCTATATGGGAAAAGCAAGAGCAAATAATACAGGGTGGCGGATTGATTATTTTTTATGTTCTTGTGCATTAAACTCCAAACTCATTGACGCAAAAATCTATCCTGAAATACAAGGAAGTGACCATTGTCCTGTGGGGTTGGAAATTGAAACGCATTGATATAGAAAATCAAAGCAATTTCACATTAAAACAAGAATTTGTAGCATTTTTAAATTCTATTTTAGAAGCTATTTTGCAAGATTTAAAGCTACCACTCAAACCCTGTGAATTGATTTTGGTAGATAATACCAAAATCACTCAACTAAATGCAGAATTTCGCGGAATCGCAACACCAACAGATGTGCTTTCCTTTCCATTAAACACAAAGTTTAGCCCTATTTTGGGTAGTATTGTTATTTCTGTGGAATATGCACAAGAGATTAGTTGGCGACTAAAACATAGCATAGAGGAGGAGATTGCTCTACTTTTTATTCACGGAATCTTACATTTAGTAGGATTTGACCACGAGGTGGATAAGGGCGAACAAAGGATTAAGGAAGAAGAATTTATTTCAAAATTCAATTTGCCTAAAAGCCTCATTGTCCGCACACAATTATAATTTTAAAGGCTTTTAATGCTAGGTAGAACACATATTAGCTTTGGACTTGGACTTGGCGCGGGCGGAATCGTATGTTTCAATGCCATGACAAATACTCCATTAAATGGCACAGATTTAGGAATTCTTTATGGAGCAGTGGCTCTTGGCTCTCTTTTGCCAGATATTGATGAACCAAACTCTTTACTTGGCAAAAAAACCTTAGGTGTTTCTAATCTCATTCAATCTATTTTTGGACATCGCGGCTTTACACACAGCCTCTGCTTTGTCGTCCTGCTTGGAATCTTATTACTCCTTTTAGGTGCATTAGACAAAAATCTTTGGAATGAGATTCCATTTGTCGCAGAGTTTGCCAAAGCATTTGGCGGTATTATACAAGCCCAAAATATAGAAATCTTTGGAATTGGCTTGTTACTTGGCTGCATCTTTCATCTCATTGGCGATATGATGACATTAAGCGGCGTGCCATTACTCCTACCTTTTACTAGCCGCAAATTTCATATCACACCAAACTTTATGCGCTTCAAAACAGGCGGAACCCCAGATAAACTCATTACTGCTTTGAGTTTGGGAATTTTTGGATATTTAAATTTAGAATTGCTAGGCTTTAGCACAAATCTCAAAGGATACTTTCCCTTTTGATTATTCTCATAGGCTTGCTCTTACCAAAGATTTCATCAAGATTCATTGCAGAATCGTAGAGTTTTATTCTTTTACAAATATTTTATGTAAAATGCACCCCTCTCAATACAAATGCACAATCCACAGGAATTCTGCCAATCTTTACAATTC
>NZ_CATKCB010000203.1:0-4203 GCF_949747025.1 Helicobacter sp. UBA3407
AAAAAGGAGGAAAGATGAAAGTTTCATTTAGTTTTTGTTTGGTCAATTTACTTATATTCTTTTTTACAGGCTGTGGAATCAAAACACAAGAATATCATTCATCGGCAGACAATGTGATAGAATTAAAAAAATATAGCACCAAGGTTGCAGTGGGAAATTTTAGTGCAAACAACGCAGGAGAAAGTCATATTTTATGCAGGTTAGCTGAAACGATTTCTACACCAAGCGGAGAGCCATTTTCAGAGTACATCAGAAAAGCTCTTATAGAAGAACTTAAAATAGCTGGGCTATATGATAAAAATTCTAATATTGTTATTATTGGCAACCTTAATAATATCTATGGTAGCAGTGCATTGGCAAACGCTTATTGGGAATTTGATGTAACAATTTCGCAAGAAAATACTTCAAAAACTTTCAATATCCAATCCAAAACGAATTATCCATCTGCTTTTTTAGCTTTCACAGCTTGCACCAATATGGCTGCAACTTTGAATAAAGGCGTCAAAGAGTTGGTTAATAAAATCATTATACATAAAGAATTTGCAGACATTATGCAAGATTATAAAAAACAATAACAACTAGGGAATAACTCTAAACCAACATAAAAGATAGATAAAAAAGGTTTGTAGTACAAAAAATAGGTATAATGATTTTGTGTCGCCATTCGTCGTACTTCTAAATACGAGCCAAGAAGATTTTGAAGCCACAAGATTGCATATTACACTAGAAACTTACAGTAGCACGAATGTGTTAGATAAGAATGTCAAAGCAAAATGAGCCTTAAATATGGCTCAAGTAATTTAATTGAGTAAAATCAACCATAGGGCTTTTTATGTTGGGATACATTTTTATTTATTGTATTTTGTGTATTTTTGATTCGGTTTTTAAATGATATTGATAGCGAACGTAAGGAAAATGCTGACAATCCAACCAAAGAACATAAAAGTCTTTTTCAAATTGCATTTAAAAGCACGTCTAATATCTTTAAAGATATTAATCAAGCTTGGGAAAATACCAATGATGCATTAGAAGCTGGTTTGAACGAAATTGAAGCCAGTTTAAATAATGCTAAAAATATTCAAGATATTGGCAAAAATGAAAACAAACATACAAATCTTAACCAATATCAAAATTATATTGTTAAGGATTCCGAATATTCTAGCGACACTCAAGTAAAATACAAAACTCACAAAATTTCTAGCAAATCACGAAATAAACAAAAAGGCGATAAATACGAATTGCAAATCGGCAAATATTATCAAAAGAAGGGCTATAAGGTATATTTTAAAGGTATTAATGAGGGATTGTACGATGAAGGCATTGATTTAATTGCTTACAGGGGTAAAGAGGCACTTTTAATTCAATGCAAAAATTGGGAGCATTCGCAAGTAAAACAAGGACATTTAAGGAAATTTTTAGGCGATTGCACTGCATATTTAAAGCAAAATCAAAAGATTTTTGCTAAAAAGAATATGCGCCGAGTGTTTGTAACGAGTTGTAAAAATATGAATTATGGAGTAAAGAAATTTATTGTGGAAAATAATATAGAATATAAAGTTATCCCATATTTAGGCTAAGGAATAACTATAAATCTACAATGCATTTGTAGCTCACTAAGCACTCTCCCACAAAGCGTAAATCTGTAATGGAATCGCAAAAAGCGATTCCACCTCACTCCCCATAGCCGAAATTTTCTACAACGAAATCTATGTCTTTATCTCCACGACCGCTTAGATTGACGAGTATTTTTTGTCCCTTTAAATTCGGAGCGACTTTGAGAGCATAAGCCAATGCGTGGCTAGATTCAATTGCGGGAATAATTCCCTCATTTTTACTCAATACAAAAAACGCTTCGATTGCCTCTTTGTCGCTAATCGTTGCGACTTTTGTGCGCCCAATGCTATGCAAATAGGCGTGTTCTGGTCCCACGCTTGGATAATCCAATCCGCTTGCCACACTATACACAGGCGCAGCCTCACCCTTAGAATCCTTTAGCATTATGGAATTAAACCCGTGCATCACTCCCTCACTCCCATAGCTCAAAGACGCAGCGTGCTGCCCTAACGCATTTCCCTTGCCCAAAGGTTCAACCCCTACAAGCTCTACGGCATCTTCAATAAATCCGCTAAAAATTCCCATAGCATTGCTCCCACCTCCTACACAGGCGCACACAATATCAGGCAATTCTCCTGTCATTTCTAAAAACTGCTCCCGCGATTCCACGCCCACAATGGCTTGAAAATCTCGCACCATTTTTGGAAAGGGGTGCGGACCTACGACAGAGCCGATTGCATACATTGTATTTTTGGGGTCTTTCAAATAGGATTCAAAGGCGGAATCCACAGCTTCCTTAAGCGTCTTAGCTCCAAAAGTAACAGGAATCACTTTCGCGCCTAAGACTTTCATGCGCACGACATTAGGGTGTTCTTTAGCAATATCCACCTCTCCCATATGGATTTCACATTCCAATCCAAAATAAGCGGCTGCAGTTGCGATTGCAACACCATGCTGCCCTGCTCCTGTCTCGGCAATTAGCTTCTTTTTACCCATAAATTTTGCCAAAAGTGCCTCACCCATACAATGATTGAGCTTGTGCGCTCCTGTGTGATTTAAATCCTCACGCTTTAGATAAATCCCAGCTCCGCCATATTTCTTAGTTAAATTATGCGCGAAATAAATCGGCGTTGGACGCCCTTGAAAAGTCTCCCGAATCTTTCTTAATTCCGCAATAAAATCACTATTTTGCGCAATGAGATTATAAGCTGTATTGATTTCTTCCATTGCGCTTTTAATAGAATCTGGCACAAAACTGCCACCAAACTTTCCAAAGAACCCAAACTCATCTGGAAACTGCTTCAAATAAGGTTTGTTCATCAAATATCCTTTATCAAAAAATTACATAAAAACTTTCAATCAAACTGAACGCCGAATCGTGAGCTTCATCATCCACGCACTACACCAACCAAACAATACTAAGGCATAAAACGCTTTACGCACTTCAAAATAAGATTCGCTATCTACAAAACTATAAGAAGAAATCATAATCACTATACATATAATAAGGAGCAAAAATAAATTAAATATTTCATAAGAATCAATATTTCTTTTAATGCACAAATATAACACCAATCCAATTCCCACACATAATAACATTAAATCAAAATAACCCAAGATTCCACTTTTAAAAAAAGGTGAAATAGAGAATCCAAACAAAACGCCTAGCATTACATTAAAACTTGGTTGTATGAGCTGCAAGAGTTTGCCAAAATTTGTGCTTTTATTAAAAGAAAAGTTAAAAATATAAAAAATTGCTGGAAAAATCACAAAAAATATATAACAGATATAATCTACAAACATTTGATAAATCGTTTTAGAAAAAACATTTTCTTGAGTTAATCTTAAAGAATCTTCAAAAGAAAAAGGTTCAAAATATGTTCTACGCATTACAAAAAGTTCATAATAAAGCAAAAATGCAAACACACACAATGCACAACCAATCATCAAACTATATAACTTCGGTAAATGGCTAGAATAAATACGCACAATATTAAAAAGGCTCACTATTACACCACAAGCAAGCAGAATCGCACTAATGCTAAAATATACGCCAAAAGGTTGTGTTGTAAGCCGAAACATATGTTTAAAATCTGGAGTAAAACTTGTTAAAACTAACATCAAAATCGTAAAAAGCGCTAGAACAAAATATAAAGAAGAAAATACTAAATGAGGAATCGTAATTTTTGCCATTATTAACCTTTAGGGATTTTTTTGAAAATAGCCATCTACGCCATCAGCAATGCCTTTGGCAATCGTTTTTTGAAAAGCGGTTTGATTCAGTCTTTTACCTTCTTTGGGGTGTGTAATATAGCCTACTTCAAGCAAAACAGAAGGCATAATCGCCCCCACAAGCACCCAAAAGGGTCCCTCACGCACACCACCATCTAGGGTTGCGTACTTAGGGCGCAAAGACTGCAACATACCATACTGAATATCAATAGCTAGACGATTAGAAGCCACAATGCGTTGCGTATTTAAGGTATTTAAAAAAGACTGCTTAGAAAAATAATTCATTCCCTCTGTATCGTCTTTATTTTCTAATGCAGCAACTTTTTTAGCACGCTCACTCCTAGCAGTGGATAAAAAATAACTTTCAACTCCCTCAAATTTTGCCTTATTCTCCGAAATTGCATTAGCGTGGATTGA
>NZ_CATKCB010000204.1:0-7174 GCF_949747025.1 Helicobacter sp. UBA3407
GAAAGTTGAAAAGCTTGGAATCTCGGAGCGATTCTTTATGCCCGGATTTGTAGATGCACATATTTATGGGCATATTATTGATATATTTTGTGATACTTTTCCGATGGAGCAAGGGGAATCTAGGACAGAATTTACATATAAATTCAGAGGCGTTTCTTGTATGGCATTTTTGAGTATGTCAAAACAAGAATTGCATAATATCCGATTACAATCCATTGAAAGATACAAACAAAATTTCTTTTTGGTGGAAAACCACCCCTTGTCTTTTAAAGAATTTGAAAAGTATTTTTGGCTGGCAGATAATATTTATTATAGCAATGCTTCAGAATGTATTGAAAACCTAAATAATATAATAAGTATTTTTGATGATACTAAAAAAAGGGAAAAATTCATCAGCTTTTTTAGGGTGCTTTATGGTTTATATCACAAAATGGAGCAAAATGATTTTATGAAATTGATTTTGGAGGTATTAGAAGTATGACGCCAATCGTATTGCAGGAACTGTTTAACGAGTTAAGAAAAGAGAATCTCTCTTTTTGTGTAACCAACTTGAATTATAATAAGGTAATGATGAATCGTAAGTCTCAAGCGCAAGGTAGCGGGGGGGGGGGCGTTATTAGAACTATTGTTTATCCTTATGGAGAATTATTTGGAGAAATTGGGGATTTTGAGGAAAGAAATGCGTTTGAGGGTGAAGCCCCTAAGGCTATATCTAAAGAAATGGTAGAAAGGATAGCATTGCATTTGCTAAAATATGTCAAATTAAAAACAATTTATCTGCAAGTAACTACAAGGTGTAACTATGTTTGCCCAATGTGTCCATTTCACGGGGAGGGTTACGAGGGAAAATATTTCAAGGATAATCCAAGCTTGAAACCCCAAAATATGCCCTTAGAGGAAGCGAAAGGTTATGTGGATAAAATAGTGGATTATGGTGCGAATATGGTTGCAATGTCTCCTAGTGGAGAATTTTTTGTCTATCCTTATTGGGAGGAAATTAGTCGCTACATTAAATCAAAGGGTTTAAAGATTTCTGCAACAACTAATGGCTCTTTTCTCACAAAAGAGGTGATTGCTAAGCTTAAGGATATAAGGTTTGATGAGTTGATTTTCTCTATTGATTCTGTCAAACAAGAAACTTATGCTAAAGTGAGAAGCCCAAAAGAAAAGGATTATCAAACCGCTATTAATGCTCCAATTCTTGCAGCAGAATCAGGAATTTATACGCACGTGCATTTTGTTCAACAACAGCCAAATATTGGAGAAAAGGAGGAGGTACTTAAATTTTATGAAAACTCTAATGTGAAATTTATTTCTTGTGGCATTGAATTGCATACAAGTTGCGATAAGGAAATGACGATTCTACCAATTAATAGACAGCAATATATTCACGGATTGTGTGGAGCTTATAATAATATTGTGATTTTAATAGATGGAAATCTTGTTACTTGTTGTGGTTTTGCGAATCGCTATAAATATATCAAGCATAAACTAGGTGTTTGTTCTTTAAAAGAACATTCCATAGAGGAAGTAATTTCTTATCAACATTCCTTAATGGTAAATAAAGATGAAGATGTAATGAAGTTGTGTTGTAACTGCGATTTGTATCAAATGACTTTTAAACGACAAAAAGAAATGTCTATTGAAGGAAAATATCTTGCTATAAATGAACAAGAATTCAAACAATATTTTAAGGTTCCAAAAGATTTGCAAAGCACCCCAAATCATATTTTATTATGGTTGTATCAAAACAATCTCGTTACCAAAATGAAACAAGATGGAATTTTGTAGTATTGAAAGATAATAAAGTTTTATGTTATAATCAAGTTTCGAATCCTAACAAGCAAAGGCTTTTTATGACACCAGCAGTTTTACAACCGCTTTTTGAACAATGGAGAAATGAGAATTTATCTTTTTGTGTAACGAGCAAAAATTATAATAAAAGTAATAATTTAATAGAGGCTAATTCTGCGGGGGGGGGGGGTTATTCTTTCGTTATCCGTGTCATCATTTATTGGAATCTCCTGAATCTTGGGAGGAAAGCAATCGGTGGGATAAAGAACCGCCAAAGTTTTTACCTCAAGAGCAAATCAACGAAATTGCCAAACTCCTGATTACTCAATTCAAGCCAACTACCATTACATTACAAGTAACAACTTTCTGTAATTATTATTGCCCAATGTGTCCTTGGCACGGAAAAGACAATCCTTATAAGACGAAATATTATTCCAATAATCCTGAATTAAAAAATAAAAATATGCCTTTAGAAATGGCAAAAATGGCTGTAGATAAAATTGTGGAATATGGAATAACAAACATAGGATTGACGCCACAAGGCGAATTCTTTTTGTATCCTCATTGGGAGGAATTGTTGGAATATACTACCAAATTAGGTGTCAGTGTATCTGTAACCACGAATGCTTCTTTGTTGGATAAAGAAACAATAAAAAAACTAAAGAATTTTAATATAAGCATTCTTTGTGCAAGTGTTGATACATTGGATTTTAATTTATTTCAATCCATAAGAGGGAGTAATAAAAAGTTGTTTGAGAATACAATAAATGCTCCTTTTTTAATTGGTGAATTATCCAATGTTTATAAGCAAGTTAATTTTGTAGAGCAAATCCAAAATCACGATGAATTTGATACAATTTTAGATACCTTTAAATCTGCTAATGTAAATCAGATTGTAAAGATTTTAGAAACAACTTTTGATGATAGGGAACAACAAAGTGATAGAAATAGTCGCTACCCGATTCTGCTATGTGAGGATTTTGGAGGATGCATTATTCAAGTCAATGGTGATATTATGGCTTGTTGCTATATGGCATCTTATCCAAAAGCTTTAGAAAGCAAAACTCAAAATATTTATATCAATAGTTTAGATGATGCAATAAAGGCAATTAATAGTGAATTTGTTGAATCTGCACTCAATGGATTGTGTTGGAGGTGTCCCTCTTATAGAACTAGAGTGATAGATAAAAACACAATGAATATTTATAAGGGATATTTTGAGATTACGAATGCAAGGTTGAAAAGATATTTTTCTATCCCAGAAAAAATTTCTATGTTACCTGATGATGTATTGCTTTATATGTATCAAAACAATCTCGTTACTAAAATGAAGCAAGATGGAATCTTGTAGTTAAATTAAAATTGTTTTTTTAAGTTATCTTGTGAGATAATAAAAAACCTAAATAAAAGGTTTTTTATGGTTTTTATTCATTCTACTGCAAATGTTGCAAAAGAGGCAAAAATTGGAGAGGAAACAAAGGTTTGGCAGAATGTCCAAATCCGTGAGTTTGCTAATATTGGTAAAAATTGTATCCTTTCTAAGGATGTGTATATTGCTGAAAATGTTTCCATTGGTGCAAGATGCAAGATTCAAAATAGTGTCTCTGTTTTTCAAGGGGTTACTTTGGAAGACGATGTGTTTGTTGGACCAAATGTTGCTTTTACAAACGATAAGATTCCTAGAGCTTTCAATGAAAATTGGGAGATAACACCAACTCTTGTCAGAAAAGGGGCAAGTATTGGTGCAAATGCCACAATTGTTTGCGGTGTTACGATTGGCAAGTATGCAATGGTGGCTGCAGGTAGCGTGGTGACCAAAGATGTAGAGGATTATAGTCTTGTAATAGGGAATCCAGCAAAACATTATAGTTATATTGATAAAATGGGGAATAAAGTCAATGCTAAGCCAAACTGACAAATGGATAAAAATCGGCTTACTAGGTGTTGGCAGAATGGGGCAGAATCATTTGCGCATTTTATCTATGTTAAAGCATGTTGAGATTAGTTTTATTTACGATATTGCTCAAGATTCTGCTAGAGAGATTGCTAAACAATATCAAGTGCCACTTTCAACAAATCTTGATGAAGATTTGAAAAAGGTAGATGGTGTGATTATTGTAACCCCTACTTTTACGCATAGTGATTATTTCTTTAAGATTGCTCCATTAGTAAAAAATATTTTTATTGAAAAACCTTTAGCGCATACTTTGGAGGCAACCAAAAAGATCGCACAATATGTCCAACAACACAATATGTGCCTACAAGTAGGTTTTATAGAGCGTTATAATCCAGCAGTTACTGCCTTAAAAAAAGCAATCCATAATAGTCAAGTAGTGATTAATATGGATTTTACAAGGACAAATAAAATTAGCAGTCGCATTACTGATGTAGATGTTGTGATAGATTTGATGATTCACGATATTGATTTAGCTTTGTATCTCAATGGTGCAGTGGATAACATTTATGCTTACGGTTGTTGTGAGAGAGAGATGATAGAATTTGCAAGAGCAATCATTACACATAAAAATGGTGTGTTTTCTTCCATTACCGCTAGTCGTATCACAGAAAAGCGTATGCGATATATTAGTGTTACTTGTGATAATATGTATGTGGATTGCAATCTTTTAAGCAAAGAAGTCTTTGTAAATAAACAATCTTTAGAGCAGTATCTTGAAAATGTTTCTATTACTTCTAAAATGGAAACTATTGATGTGAAGCCAAGAGAAGCACTTTTATTAGAATTGATTGATTTTATTGAAGTTTGTAGGGGCAATCAAAGAGAGGTTGTTCAGGCAAAAGATGCTTTAGTAGCTATGGAAGTTGCTTATGAGATTCAATCCCAAATTAAAAGAGGATTATAATGGAATCTTTAAGGAAGCCTATTTATGATAGTGTGATTCTTGTTACAGGTGGAGCTGGTTTTATTGGCAGTCATTTAGTAGATAAACTGCTCGAAGAAAGGGCAAAACAAGTTATTGTGGTTGATAATTTATTTTTGGGTAATGAAGAAAATCTAAAATCTGCTATTCAAAAAGGAATTATTTTCTATAAAGACGATATGGAGATTCTTTCATCTGTGGAATATATTTTTGAGCGACATAAAATAGATATTGTTTTTAATTGCGCCACCAAAGCTCTTAATTATTCATTTGTGAATCCGAAAAATAGCTTTAGCGTCAATAGCGCAATAATGCTCAACCTTTTAGAAACACAAAGAAAGGGTTTGTTCCAAACGCTTGTGCATTTTTCAACTTCAGAAGTCTATGGTAGTGCAGTTTATGAGCCAATGGACGAACAGCACCCTATTAACCCAACTACAACTTACGCAGCAGGTAAGGCTGCTGCTGATATAGCTTTGAAAAGTTGGGTTTCTATGTTTGGGTTAGATTCTTTTATTGTAAGACCTTTTAATAATTATGGACCTAGACAAAATTATAAGGGTTATTTAGCAGGAGTGATTCCTATTACAATTTATAGGATATTAAAAGGAGTCTCACCAGAGATTTATGGGAGTGGTTTGCAGAGCAGGGATTTTATCTATGTAGAGGATACGATTGACGCAATTATCAAAGTTTATCCTTTAATGCCAAGGGGAGAAAGTGTCAATATTTCAACAGAGGGGCAAATTTCCATCCAAGAAGTCATCAATAAAATTGTAAAGTTTATGGATTTTAAGGGGGAGATTTTAAAAAAACCTGCTAGAAATTCTGATGTAGAATGCCATAATGCAAGCAATGCGAAAATTAAAACTTTAATTAACTATCAACTAACTCCTTTTGATGAAGGCTTAAAACGAAGCATACAATGGTATCGGGAGCATATTAAATGATAAAGTTAATTCAACCTTATATTCATTTTGACGAAGTCAAGGAAGATTTTAAAGAGATTTTTGATTCTGGTTGGCTGACAAAGGGCAAATATATTCAGCAATTTATGCAAAATTTACAAGATTACATGAATATCCAATATGCCTATGCAACCACATCAGCAACTACTGCTTTGAGTATTTGCCTTAAGGCATTGAATCTGCAAAGTCAAGATGAGGTAATTGTATCAGACTTTTCCTTTCCTGCTACTTCAAATGTATTGGAGGATTTAGGAGTTAAACCGATATTTGCAGATGTTTGTTTATCTACTTTTAATATGCTTCCAGAGGAGATTGAAAAGAAAATTTCTGAAAAGACCAAAGCAGTTATTTTTGTGCATGCACTAGGGAATCCTAGTGGTGTTTCTAAGATTCAAGAAATATGTCGGCATTATAAAATTCCATTGATAGAGGACGCAGCTTGTGCAATAGGCAGCAGTGAGTGCGGTAAAAAAGCCGGTACATTTGGTGAGTTGGGTTGTTTTAGTTTTCACCCTAGAAAACTCTTAACGACAGGAGAAGGAGGGGCGGTTGTTTTTAATGAGGAAAGTTTTAAGGAATTTTTTGAAATCAAATTAAATCACGGAGCAGTGTTTCATCAAGATAAATTTGACTTTGTGGATTTTGGTTATAATTATAGACTTCCAGAATTACAAGCTGTTATGGGTATCAAGCAGTTAAAAAAGCTAGACAATATCATTCAAGAAAGAAACCAAATCAGGAAAGCATATATTCAATATTTGAACCCTTTAGGATTCCAAGCTCAAGAAATTAATAAAGAAGTAGTTTTTAATGTGCAGTCTATGGTTTTTGTTGTTCCAAAAAATATTTGTAGAGATGATTTAATTACTTATTTATATCAAAATGGCATAGAAAGCACTTTGGGCACTTATTGTTTAAGTGGCACAACTTTTTGCAAGAATAAATACAATGCGATTCAAAAGAATGCAAAATTTTTAGAAGATTCTACTTTAACACTTCCTTGCTATAAGGGGGTTGATGTAGAGTATATTTCTCAAACTATTCAAAAGTTCTTAACATAGGAAAGCAATGAAAAATAAAAATATTTTAAAGCAAAAAAGAAAGATATTTAGTTTCTTTTCTTATTTGAGGGATAGAAAAAAGATAAAATATAATAGAGTCTTGCCCTTGAATGAATATCTTAGTAATCGTTGGGAAAAGGCAAATTATTTACAATGGGGAGAGGGAAGTAACTGCTATGATAATGTCTATGTTTTTGGCGATGTGCAAGTAGGAGAAAATACCTTTGTTGGTCCTTTTTGTATTCTTGATGGAGGCGGGGGGTTAAGAATTGGTAAGTTTTGTTCTATTTCTGCTGGAGTGCAGATTTATACACACAATAGTGTGCAGTGGTCTCATCAAGGAGGTGGCTCACTTGAATATGCTCCTGTTGTAATAGAGGATTACTGCTATATTGGTCCTAATTCAGTGATAAGTATGGGCGTTACGATTGGAAAGGGAGCTATTGTAGGGGCTTGTAGCTTTGTAAATAAA
>NZ_CATKCB010000205.1:0-6422 GCF_949747025.1 Helicobacter sp. UBA3407
TCCAGCTCCTCTTGTAAAAGTCTTTTGAAATGCCTCTATTGTCCTTTGGAATAGTCGCTTAATGCGCTCCAAAACAGAAGTTTCAGAATCCATTTTGCTATTAAACATATCCTTAATTGCATCAGTATAACCATAATCACTGCAAAAAACTTGATTTTTATCAATCTCCTCATCAAGCCACTTCTTAGCAATCCAACCTGCCGCAAATCCTACAACAAATCTAAGCATAATGCCTCCTTAAATTAATTTATAGATTTCTCTATGGGCAAATTATAAACCAACAAGATGACAGGATATGTCGCGAAATTTATTTTGTGGAGTTATGTAACAAGATTCTATGTATCCAATGATTTGTGCAGATTCTATGCTCTCACAATGGACAATAATTCTTAATAATAAAAAAGAAAGGTAAAAAATAGATTCCAAACAAGGGCTATTGTGCCCCATTAACGCATTGTTAAATCTTTATAATCTTACAAAATAGCAAAGCCTAAGCTCTGCTATTTGCTACACTTTCGCCTCTTCGCGCCTTTGTAGATACTCCCAATATTCATCAACTCTCTTTTGCCATTCTGTGATTAAATGCTCATTTTCCGGCTTAAAGAGATGCTTAAATCTCGCTTGTGCGCCTAGATAATCACGCACAGGAACGACATTTTTCGGGCGATAAGTGATTTTTAGCTCTCGTCCATTGATAATTTCAAAGAGCGGAAATACAAGAGAATCTACTGCTAAATCACTCATTTCAATCGTTTGATTAGAGGGGAATCTCCATTCTGTGGTGCAAGCACTCATTGCGTTGATAAAAGTTGGTCCCTCTGTTTCAATTGCAGTTTTGATTTTTTTACTCATATCTTTCCATTTATTAGGCGCAACTTGTGCCACATAAGGTGCGCCGTGCGCTGCCATAATGAAAAGTAAATCTTTCTTTCTGTCCTTTTTGCCATAGCTTACGCGTCCTGCTGGTGTAGTAGTTGTAGAAGCACCAAGCGGTGTAGAACCACTCCTTTGCCCCCCTGTGTTCGCATACACTTCATTATCTAAGCACACATAGGTGAAATCATGCCCTCTTTCAAAGCAACCACTAATAAATTGGAATCCAATGTCATAAGTAGAACCATCACCACCAAAGGCTACGAATTTTGGTTCTTTATCACTATAAAGCCTATTTTTGCGCTTTAATGCCTTATACATTGCCTCTGCACCTGCAATAGCTGTGGAGCTATTCTCAAATCCAATATGAATCCAAGGAGTATCCCAAGAAGTATAGGGATAAACTGCGGTGCTTACTTCCAAACAACCGGTAGAAGTTGCAATCAACAAAGGGTGTTCTGTGGCATTTAATACTTCACGCACAATCATTCCATGTGCGCAACCCGGACATAAAAGATGCGCACCTTCAAATCGCTCACTTGCTCTTGAATATTGTTTCAAATTTTTAATTTCACTCATTTCGCACTCCTTAATTAAATCCAAGTTTTGGACCTCTAAGCCCAATAAATTGCTGTGTTGGGTGCGTTAGCTTCCCTGCTTTTGCATTTGCCTGTAATTCTTTTAGAATCTCTTGTAGATTGCTTTGTGTCAAGTCGCGTCCGCCCAATCCATAAATATAATTGCTTACCATAGGTTTATTTGCGCCGTGATAAAGTGCTGCTACACCTTCATTATAAAGCATTCCCATTGCACCTGCAGGCAAACTTCTGTCTAAAAATGCTACCGCTTTAACTTTGCTTAAACTTTCACAAAATGCCAAATAGGGAAATGGTCTAAGCGAACGAATACTTACAACACCCGCTTTAATACCATTTTTCCTTGCTTCTTTTGTGGCGATTCTTGCAGATTCCACCGTTGTACCAAGTGCCACGATTGCAACTTCTGCATCTTCCATATCGTATTTTTCTACGATATTATATTTACGCCCTGTGAGTTTTTCAAATTCTTTAAAAGTGCGCTCAATCACACCCATAGAATTCATAATTGCATTGTGTAACTGCGCTTTATGCTCAAAATGCCAATCCTCTTCTGTTTGTGCCCCATAAGTTGCTGGACGCTCAAAGTCTAGCATTGCATTTTTAGGTTTGTAATCACCAATAAATTTATACGCCTCTGCATCTTTTAGTGGGCGCACACTCTGTGCTGTATGAGAACAAATAAATCCATCTTGATGCACCATAACCGGTAAGCGCACATCGTAATCTTCTGCGATTTTAAACGCCATAAGGTTGAAGTCATACGCCTCTTGTGGATTATAGGTGCATAGATTAATCCAACCTGCATCACGCCCCAAATACATATCCGAGTGGTCTCCATTGACATTTAGAGGACTTGCAAGGGCGCGATTTACGACATTTAGCACGATTGGCAAACGCATACCAGAGGCTTGGTATAGCACTTCCACCATCAAAGCAAATCCTTGTGAGCTCGTTGCTGTTGCTACGCGTCCGCCTGCTGCTGCTGCGCCCACACAGCCACTCATTGCGGCGTGTTCAGATTCCACCATTACGAACTCTCCATCAATGTAGCCATTTGCTAAGAAAGTCGCGTAATTTTGCACAATCGGCGTTGATGGTGTGATAGGATATGCAGAAACAACATCAATCTGTGCTTGTCTCATTGCGTGGCTTGCTGCCATATTTCCATCCCAAACTTCTACTTCTTGTAATTCATAGACTTCTGCCATTATTAATCCTTTTTCTTTTCTTCTTTTTTAGGCCATTTGCTAAGTGCATTTTCATTGCTCTCATAATCACTAAACATCAAAAGAGATTTTGGATTTGTTGGGCATACATCTACACACACGCCACAGCCTTTGCAATGCACATAATCTACGCCGCTCATTTTTTCATCTCGCACCAAAATTGAAGAATCTGGGCAATAAACCCAACAAAAATAGCAATTAATGCAATGCTCTACATTATGCACAGGT
This sequence comes from Helicobacter sp. UBA3407, assembly GCF_949747025.1. NCBI lineage: Bacteria > Pseudomonadati > Campylobacterota > Epsilonproteobacteria > Campylobacterales > Helicobacteraceae > Helicobacter > Helicobacter sp. UBA3407. The sequence continues at coordinate 2,927 of NZ_CATKCB010000205.1, forward strand.
TTTTCTACACGCCAATGCGCTACACTTGCCTTATAAGAGCTATCCTCACGATAATTTCTAGAATCTGCGTGTTTTTCTACCGCTGCATTACCTTTATCAAAAGGGAACAGCACAGAACCCGCTTCAAACTCGTTCCAACCTTTATAATTCATTTTTTACTCCTATTTTACTTCGTTATACGCTTTTCTAATTACTTCCATATTTGCATCAATGATTTTTTGTGGAAGTTTTTTGCCTAATACTTTTTTGAAAGATTCCAAGAAAAAGTCCAACTCCAACGCACCCGAAATTTTCAAAAATGCTCCAAGCATTGGTGCATTAGGGATTGACCTGCCAAAAGCCTCTAAAGAAAGCCCAATACAATCTAGTATATAAACTTCCTTGCCTTTAAGCTCTGGTTTGGATTTTAAAAATTCCTCTTTACTTAAGTGTGTTGTAATAATGTATTTTGTGGAATCTTTTTCGTTTGCGCAAATATCTGTGATATACACTAAACCAGGGTCAATGACTAAGATATAATCTGGATTCATAAATTTTTCGTGGTTAAGAATTGGACTTTCATCAATTCTATTATACGCTGTCATTGCTGCACCTCTTTTTGCTGAACCATAAAATGCAAAAGCCTGCACTTCCTTGCCTGTCCCTGCAATCACATCTGCCAAACCTTTTGCTCCTGTTACTGCACCTTGTCCTGCACGGCTATGCCATCTAATTTCAAGCATAATGCCTCCTAAATTTAATTTTTAAAGTTACGACTTAATTTTAAAGAAAACGCGCTTAAAAAAATTACTTTTTTGTTTCATAAGTTATAGAAAAATCTTCCAATGTGTAAAAATAACCCATTATTATTATTTGGAATCACGGCAACAAAAATAATCTAAAAATATTAAAATAGAATCTAAAAGGTAAAGAATTTGAAAAATACTGCAGTTTTTATTTGTAGAGCCCTTCTAAAAGGGCTTGGATTATTTTTTGTTCTCTTTGATGTATTCCATCACCATAGCATACGCTTCGTCTTTAAGCTCTAATTTTTTGCGTTTTAGCTCGGCTAATTCCATACTTGAAGCGTGTTCTCTACCCTCTGAAATATCTTGGATCTTTTGGTCTAATTCGTTATGCTCATCAAAAATTTTGGCAAAATGCGCGTTCTCTTGCTTTAAAACGCTAATCTCATCTCTATATTCGTGTAACATTGGCTCTCCTTTTAAAGATAAATTAATATGTAAATTATAAACAAAATTGCCTTAATGCTTACCATTTTTGCAAAATTTTAGATAATCTTGCTTAAATTTACGAACGATAATCCGCATTAATTTTGACATATTCGTGTCCTAAGTCGCAACCATATGCCACATAGGATTCTGTGCCCTTACCAATCTCACAAATAATTCTAAAAGATTCCCGTTTTAGAACTTCTGCAGCTTTTTTTTCATTTTCACCATCAAAATAAATCATGCCTTTTTGATAAACACACACTTCATCAAAATAAATTTCTAATGTCTTAGGACTACATTCAATCCCACTTGCTCCGATCGTTGATGCGATTCTACCCCAATTAGGGTCGCAACCAAACAATGCAGTTTTAACAAGCAAAGATTGACTTAACGCCTTGGCTACTTTTTGCGCTTCTTTTGAGGTTTTTGCACCTCTTACTTCAAAGGCAACAAGCTTCGTCGCACCCTCGCCATCACGCACAATATCCGTTGCAAGTTTGTGCATAATCTTTTCTAACACAAAGCCGAATGCTTCCTTATTATATGCTCCACTCTTGCCATTACTTAAAAGCAAAATCGTATCATTTGTAGAAGTATCACCATCTACGCTAATTGCATTAAAAGTGTTTTCAGCAGCATTTTGTAAAAGATCTTTCATATCCGACTTTGGAATCTCCGCGTCTGTGGCGATAAAACATAACATTGTTGCTAAAGAGGGATTAATCATACCTGCGCCCTTGCACATCGCACCAATTTTAAAGCTAGTCTTATCCTCTAGCACAACTTCAAAAGCAATGGTTTTACTAAAGCGGTCTGTCGTCATAATTGCATTTGCTGCTTTTGCATCGTCTTTTTTTGTCAAATCAAATTTCAAAAAAGATTCTACAATTTTTGTCTTTGGAAGCTGCACACCAATCACTCCGGTAGAACTCATAATCGGATTATAAATCATAGGAAATTTACCTTTGGCTTCGTCTAATATTTCTTTGACATTTGCTACACCTTCATCACCTGTTAAGGCGTTCGCATTTTTAGAGTTAATTAACACGAAATTCGTTTTGAAATTTTTATCATATTCTTGATAATGCAAAATGGGTGCGGCGCAAAATTTGTTTTGTGTAAAAATCGCTTCTACTTCACACAAAGAATCCGAATAAATAAAAGCCACATCAGGTTCTCCATTGGGCTTTAATCCTGCACTTACTCCGTCGCAATAAAACCCCTTTGCTACCGCGATTCCACCTTGTATTGGGAAAAAACTAAACATATTTTAACTCCTCTGGCTTATCTTTTTTAAAGATAAGCTGTTTTGTTAGATGCACACCATGTGAAGTGCCAATCACAAGTAATTTGCATTCGCTTGTTACTAAAGTGTCCCCATTAGGCATAGAAATAAATTTGCCATCTTTTTGCGTAATCCCCACAATAGAAGTCTGTGTAATCTCACGCACATGGGCTTCTTTAAGCTTTTTTAGGACGAGCCAAGAATAACGAGGCACAACAATTTCTTCTAAATCAAGCGGTGTATCCTTTTGATAGGCAAATCTCTCCAAAAGATTCTCCATATCTGGGCGCGTTGCCATTGCATTAACTCTTTGAGCAAACAGCTTTGAGGGAGACACAGCGTAATTTGCACCAAGTTTTTTAAGCTTTTCCTCATCTTCATTATTATCCGCATTGCCAATAATAAAATAAGGTTTGCGCCCCAATTCACGCTCATAAAGCCTCACAGAGGCAATTTGAGCAATATTATCTGCAATATTATTGGACAATGTAATCACCCCACGCGCACTAGAAAGATGGCATTTGAGCATTGCAATTTCTGTATGTGGGTCTTCGTTAATAAAAAAAGGATAATGATATTTTTGCGCAATATCTTCTAACGAATCGTTACGATCCACCACTACAAAGGGAATGTGTGCCTCACGAAATTGCTGTGATAGCTGTATCGTGTATTCATTGTGATAACAAATGATAAAATGATTTTTTAATCGCGCAATTTTGTAAATCATATTACGTTCCTTAATAATTGGAATCAGTTTTCCCCGACTAAGTATATCAATCACACTAACAACACAGAAGCTTAAAACAAGCGAACCTGCCAACATTACAAAAGCGGTATAAAAGATAGTCAAGTCATCAAACTCACCCTCATCTAATGCGCCAAAACCTGTTGTAGTAAAAGTATAAGAAGCCTGAAAAAATGCGTCAATTAAACCATAGTCTGTAAAGACTAAATAGCCAAGTGTGCTGATTATTAAACCTGCAAAAATTAATAAAAA